>JAPOLP010000995.1 GCA_029977045.1 Planctomycetota bacterium | reverse complement strand
GGTCGGAGCGTCCTTCAATGCGTGCCGGAACGACATTCCGAACTGATAGAACTTTCGCAGGTAGTTAAGGATCGCCGGCTCGGCGGGATCGCGAATCAGGCCATAGCCGCCGTGATTTTCGTAAAGCTGGTCGCCGGAGAAGTAGAGCATGTCCGGGTCGAGCCGCAACAGGTTCTCGACCACAGGCTCGTATGGAAAACCGTAATCGTTCTGGCAGGTGAGCGCTCCCAGCCGGAGCGGTCGTCCGCCTGGATTCGCTTTGATCTCTCCCGACCAGCTCGATTCGACCGTCGAGCCATCCGTCTGCTTTTCCTGATAAACAACGCGGTACGCCGCCGCCTGCTTCTCGTTCCAGTTCGGAATGCGGAACGTCGCGGTCCAGGCATCGGTGTCGAGCTGCGCCGTGCCGAGCGATTTCCACTCGCCGCCTTTCTGAACCTGCAGTTCGACGTCTTTGCTGTCATCTTCGCCGAGCGGTCCAGTCAGAGCGCTGAGCTTCATCACGAAGCCCTCGTCGCTGCGCGAATCGCTGAGCGTGTACATCGTCCAGAGTAGCGGCCCGAAGGCTCGCGACTCGTCAACGCTGAACGCGTCACCGCCGACCTGCCAGTCACTGAAGCGGTATCGAGCCCCCTGGCCCTTCTTAATTGTCGGCTCGAAGTTGCTGACGACTGCGACATTGCCGAGCACGAAGTCTGCCGGCACCTGAGCGGTCAGCGTTCCGAGTTCCTCACCTGATTTCGCCGCCTTCGCGGTCAGTGTCAGCTGAACCTGCTCGCCCACCGGACTGCCGCTCAAAGTGAAAACGACGTCGGATGTGTCGGCTCCGTCCGCCAGCGGCTTCGTTCGTCGGGCGAGAACAAGCTTGCCGTCGATGATTCCCGCTTTGACTCCGCCCTTGGCAAACAGGTTGCTGCGGTATTCGTTGAGTTCGCTCTTGATGCCGATCCGGAAACCAGCCCCGCCGTCGATCTTGCGAGCTTCAACCCGTCCGACACGGACCGACATTGCAAACGGCTTGCCAGCATCGGTGAGCTGGTGCGTCATCAGGTGAATGTTGCGGTCGCCGCCGGTCGTCTGGCACTCGGCTGCACCGTCAACGATCCGCCAGTCCTCCATCGGATTCGCCCAGAACTCACCGCCAAGGAAGACCCGATTGTGCGTAGTCTTCCAGTGCCCGACCGGCTGCAATTCGAGTGACTCGACCGCAGCAGCCTGCGTCTGCCCAGCGGGCAAAGCGGTACTCGCGGCTAGGATTTTCAGAGCGGATCGGCGGGACAGCGTAGACATCGGCAGAAACTCCAGGGGCTTTTGTGATTCAGTCGTAGCCAGGTTTTTCCAAAACCTGGTCAATCGCGTAATGGTCGTCCGGTTTGGCAACTGGCTCCTGCGGAGCTGAGACTCATGGGAACCGTCAGTCCCGCGTGGGGACCTGCCACGTGATTTGCGTTCTCCCTGCGACTGCTCCGGTGTCGGAGAAACCGGTCTACAGTTGAAGGCAGGCAACAGGTCTAACATCCGACGGGACACAGTAACTTGCCGCAGTGGCGAGAGAAACGCACTCGGCAACAGCCTCAGATCGGGTTTCAGATTCCCTCTTCTCCGTGAGTGATAATCTGGTTCCGAAGTGTCTTTCCCTGAGGCAGTGAGGTCCTGCTTCTACGGGAGTCAACGCTCGGAGTCGCTCGTGTCACCCCGCTTCCGGTTTCAATGCGGCAGCCCCCAGGTACAATCTCCCGCTCTGCAAAACCGCCCACCTGCTGACGGGGGATCGCCCCGACGGGATCTGCGATGTATCTGCGAATGGCGAAACGCGCGCTGCTGGAAACCGACAAACGGCTGCTCTGGAAGTTCCTCTGGAACATGGGCGTCAAAGGGACGCTGTCGGTTCTCAAATTCAAACGGCGGCTGAAGAAGGGCGATTATTTCCCGCCGTTTCTATACGTCTCGGTGATCAATAGCTGCAATCTGCGCTGCCAGGGTTGTTGGGTCGACGTCGCCGCGAAACAGGAGAAGCTGGACGTCGAAACGATGGGCCGGCTGATCGCTGACTCAAAGAAGATGGGGAACAGCTTCTTCGGTATCGTCGGCGGCGAGCCCTTCATGCACCCGGAACTGCTGCAGATCATCGAGCAGCATCCGGACTGTTACTTCCAGGTCTTTACGAACGGGCACTTCATCACGGACGAGGTCGCGAAGACGCTGCGACGGCTGGGCAATGTGACTCCGCTGATCAGTGTCGAGGGCAACGAGATTGTCAGCGACGAACGCCGCGGTCGGGGCGGCGTGCTCAGCAAGACGATGGAAGGCATTCAGAACTGCCTGAACAACAAAGTCTTCACCGGCGTCTGCACCAGCGTCTGCCGCACGAACATCGACGACACGCTCGACGAAAAGTGGATTGACCGGCTGATCGAGATGGGCGTGCTTTACACCTGGTTTCACGTTTATCGCCCGATGGGGCCGGACTCGTCGCCCGAGCTGTGCCTGACGCCCGAAGATCAACTTCGCATCCGGAAGTTTGTCGTTGAGATGCGGGCGAAGAAGCCGATCGCGATCATTGACGCGTATTTCGATGGCGAAGGTCGGGCACTCTGTCCGGCGGCGACGGGGATCAGCCACCACATCAATCCGTGGGGCGGCATCGAGCCGTGCCCGATCATTCAGTTCGCGGCAGACAACATCCGCGACGAATCGAAGTCGCTGCACGAGAAGTTCAACTCGCCGTTTCTTCGAGACTTTCGACGGCTGGCCGCCGAGACAACGCGCGGCTGC
>JAPOLP010000923.1 GCA_029977045.1 Planctomycetota bacterium | reverse complement strand
GCGGCGGCAGGCTGAGTTCCGGGTATCGCCCGCCAAGCGTAATTGACAGCAGCGACGCGATGAGCGCGATCTCGGTGTCGCCGTCGAGGTTCAGCTCGCGGAGATGCTCGACGAGTTTGTCGAGCTGCGTATCCGGTGTGTCGTCGCGATCGAAACCGAGAATTCGCTCGAAGCAGTCGATCGCCGGATACAGGCTGCTGTTCTGCCGCTGCCCGGACGACCGCCACTCAATGATCGAGATTCCGTCGCCGGGTGACTCGTCGGTGCCGTTCAGCATCGGCGTCTGGACGAGCCGCGACTTGCCGAGGCCCGCTTCGCCGATGATCAGCACGACCTGGCCCATGCCCTCGGCGGCCTGTTCCCAGCGTTCCTTGAGCAACTCAATTTCACGGTCGCGGCCGATCAGCGGCTCCTGCTCCTGCCGCGCGGTGAAGATGCCGGACGCCTCGCCGACCGATTCCCCTTCGATCCGGTGCAGAGCGACCGGGCCGGCGATTCCGCGAATCCGCTGCTCGCCGAGCGACTCCGCAGTGAATCGACCGCGAGTCAGCTTCAGCGTCTGATCGGTGACGAGCATCGCGTCGGGCTCGGCGACCAGTTCCAGCTTCGAGATGTAGTTGCGGATCGTTCCGACGACCGAGATCGACGATTCATTCTCGCTGCCGCCTTTGGCTTCGACGACCGCGACGTCGGTGTGCGCGATGACGCGGGCACTCAACTTCAGCTTCTGGCGTTTGAGCCGCTCGTTGAATTCGGGCATCCGGTTCAGGATTTCGCGACCGAAGCGGACGGCCTGCGGAACGGAGTCCTCAAACGCAACCGGGAACCCGAAGCAGACCGCGATGCCGTCGTCCGTTTCCTGCAGCAGCGATCCGTTGAACTCCGGAATCGCCTCGGTGCAGAACTGCTGAAACGACTGCAGCAGCTCAACCTGCTCGTCCGGCTCCAGTGATTCCTGGATCCCTTCGTTTTCGTAAACGTCGCAGCCGCAGACAACGATGGTCACCTGCCGCCGCTGTGAGGACTGCTGCCGCCAGGACATCCCGCTCGCGGATTTGCCACTGACGGACCCGCTGCGCCCCGACCGGCCTGCCTGACTCTCTTGCGTCGAATCTGCTCCCGGCGAGATCGACGAATCGTCGAGCACGTCGGCCTTCGCGGGCGGTTGCACGAACGAATCGTCAAACGGAGCGACGTCGGCTTCCGCAAAGTCGATCGCCGAGTCCATCGGTAGCGACGTTCGCAGCGAGAGGTCCTCGACCGGCGAGTGCGCTCGCGTCGGGACCGGATCGATCCGGGTCGGCGGAGCGGGCATGGGTGCGATGTGCGACGCCGTCGGCGCATCGTAAGCAGGTGCCTGAACCGAAGGGGCCGCTGACCCAGGCGATCCCTTCCCGAGAAGCTGCCGCAGGTCGTCGGCCAGATCGTCGGCGGTCGTGTACCGCTCCTTGAGCGACTTGGCCATCGCCTTCAGGCAAATGCGCTCGACTTCGGCGGGCAGGCCGCGGACAAGCTGTCGCGGCGGCTGCGGCTCGTCTTCCTCAACCTGCCGGATCATCTCGTTGACACTTGGCGCGTCGAACGGAACGCGACCGGTCAGCATCACATAGAGGATGACGCCCAGCGAGTAGATGTCAGTGCGACCGTCGATTCGGTGCCCGGCTCCGCGAGCCTGCTCGGGTGACATGTAATGCAGTGTGCCGGAAATCTCGCCGCGACCGGTGCCCTGAGCCCGCTGGCCGTCGCTGATCGACAGCCCGAAGTCGACGATCACCGGCTGGTTGCCCGCGGTCAGAATCACGTTGGCCGGTTTCAGGTCGCGATGCACGGTCCGCTGAGCGTGTGCGTGGGCGAGTGCGTCGGCCATCTGAGCACAGATTTCGGCGGACGTCTGCCAGCTCGGCCTTTCCGACCGCAGCCACGAGGAGAGGCCAACGCCGTCGACGAACTCGGAGACGATGTAGCACCGTTCCTCTTTGGTGAGTACGTCGAGCACGCCGACGATTCCGGGATGGCTCAACCGCGCAAGCTGTCGGGCCTCGACCAGAAACTCGTCGCGAACCGATTCAACCGAGACGTCCAGCCGCGGCGCTTTGATCGCCACCTTGCGCTGCAGCATCTCGTCAAACGCCAGGTAGACCTTGCCGAAGCCACCCTTACCGAGCACGTCCTCAATGACGTAGCGGCCAATCCGCTTGCCGGAGTGAGACTGTTCCGCCGGTTGTGCTGCCGGCTGCTGCGCCGGGCTGGCTGCTGGCGGAGCCGCGTTTGCTGGAGCAACCCAGTCGTCCGCAGTGGATTCGCCAGGGGAGTCGTTGTCGGACAGGCGCGGCGTGATAACCGTCTCGGACAGGTGCTGCGAATGGGAATCCGCACCCGTCAGAGATTTGCCCCCCTGCTCCGTCCCGGCACTCTGTCCAGCAGAGTTCCCAGGTGCTGATTCGTCCCGACCCGACAATGAATCACCGCCCTTAAAGTGAAAGGAATTGTTCGAGTCTACCAGGCGGTTTTCGGAATATCACCTAATTTAGACAGAGTTGCCCTCCGGGCGTTCTTACCGTGTCCGTGCGATCACTTTTTCTGATTTAACACAACTGGGTCGGCGTGTGTGCGCGTCCGGAACCAGTCATCGAACCGAGGCAGAACAGAATGTAAGCAGCCGGTGGAACCCCGAAAGCCCACCCTTTTTCGATCGACATTGGCTTATACTCCCGCCGCTTCGGTCCCCGTGCTTTGGTGCGAAGATGTTTCAACGACGAACCTGCTCGATCTCGTTTCTTGCTCTGCTTTCGATCGCATTCGGTAGCCTGCCCTCGATCTGTGTTGCCGCCGAAACGGCTCCGACGTTCGAGGCGGATGTCCGGCCAATCCTGAAGGCTCACTGTTTTCAGTGTCATGGCGAGGCCGGCGAAAAAGAGGGCGGTCTCGACCTGCGATTGCGGCGGCTGATGGTGGCCGGTGGGGACTCGGGACCGGCGATTGAACCGTCAAAGCCCGACGCCAGCCTGCTGCTCGATCGAGTCGCGTCCGG
>JAPOLP010000500.1 GCA_029977045.1 Planctomycetota bacterium | reverse complement strand
GGGGCGGACACACAGACGCACACAAGCACACACGCACACACGCACGCCCGCACACCCACAAGAACAACGTCGCTGTCCGCTCCGTTACCGCGATTCTTCACCGTCACGTCGATGCTGAACTCTTCACCGGCAACGGCGGTTGGCGGAACGCTGTCCAGTTCGAGTTTCAGTGCAGCAACACCGAGCGCTTCGATCGCTGCATCGGCGGACTGTGCGTCTTTGCCGACCTGCGACAGCGTGGCTGATGCGGTCTGAACTCCGAAGTCGAGCGGCGTCACCTGAGCCGCGACCGTTGCACTTGCACCAGCAGCGATCGCCGGCAGCGACCATTGAATACTGCGCGACGCCTTGTCGAACTGGCCGTTTTCGGTTGCGGAAACGAAGTGGCTCTTCGCGGGCAGTACCGTCTTCAGAGTCGCTCCGCTGACCGGCTGCGAAGACTCGTTCGTCACGAGAAACCGCAGGAATGCAGGTTCGCCAATCGGTTTGGCGTCGGACGTTTCAATCCTCAGCGTCAGGCCTCGGTCGTTGGCAACCTCAACCTTTTTTTTTGACTCGGTCCGCAGGTTACCAGCTGCCGTAATCACTGCCTGGTTGGTGTGCGTGCCTGGCTTGACGGCGACCAGTTCCAGTTCGACATCGACGGACTTGCCTGGATCGAGGAACCCGACTTCGTACGTCAGGTCCTTCCCGGCAGGATGCTCGAAACCGACAGGAATAATGTCCTGCAGCGCGACGTCGCGAGCTGGCGAAGTTCCATCATTGGCGATGTTGAACTTCAGAACGACGGTGTCTCCAACATTTGCCTTGTCCGGCCCGGAGACGCTGAGATTGATCTGCGGCTTTGCAGTGCCGGTCGGCTTAACGGGCGTTGCAGCAGAGAGACTCGCCGTCGCAACGTCGGGAGTTAAGTCGTCACCGACTTCTGCGTCAGTGTCTGCGGAGGCTGTCGGACGCACCTCGGTTTTCGTGGCAACTTCAGCGATGAAGTTAACCGTCGCGATGCTGCCGACCTGTCCCTCTTCGACGGGGATGACTTTGACCAGAATCTTCTTCTTTGCTCCGGAGGCCAGATGCCCCAGCCGCCAGAGCAGTTTCGATCCGATCAGCTCAGCCTGCGGAATTGTTCCAACGAGACGGCAGCCCTTCGGGACCTGATCCTCAACAATGACCTGCGCCGCGTTGGTCGCACCACGGTTTGAGACAATGATCGAGTAGATCATCGGCTTGCCGAGTGTGGCTTCCTTCGGTGCGACCTTTTCGATCGTCAGCTCCGGCTGCTGAGCCGAGGCGGGCAGCTCCGGCGGGAGTTCCGCGTCGCCAGTCAGCTCGGTGATGACCTCGCCCGTCGAGCTGGTCAGAACCGGCGGATCTTCTGGCTCGACAGCGACGGGAGCGGGCTGATCCAGTTTGGGCTCAGGCAGCGGTTCCGGTTCAGCAACGAGTGGCAGCGAGTCTGGCAACGACAGTGGTTCGCTCTTCAACTCAGGCTCGACGAGGTACGTCTCGTCCGTCGGCTTCGGAAGTTCGTCGGCCACCTTTGGCAACTCGGGCAACGGCTCATCGACTGCAGGCAGGCTGTCAAAGAGTCCGGTGACCGGCGGTGTCTCCGTTTCCGGCAGGTCGAGCGTTGGCAGCGGATCGGGATTAGCGACTTCCGGCAGTGGTAATTCACCCAGTGGCGGGGCCGAAACTTCCGGCTCGGGCAACGCAGGTTCCGGCTCGCTCGCGAAAGCTGGCGCCGAGTCGAACAACCCGGTTGGCTTTCCGATTTCCGGCAGGTCAAGCAGCGGAGCAGGCTCAGGCAGTGTCGCCGCCGGTTCCGGCAGCGACTCGGCTCCGGCGTCGGTGGCACTCTCAAACGGGTCGGCCAGCTCCTCGGAAGACATCAGTTGAACCGCCGGCTTGTCATCAAACAGCGGTAGGCGAGCCGGTTCCGCACCAAAGTCCTGAGTCCCGGTCAGCAGCGGAGCCGAATCAGACAGGTCACTCGCTGCGGGCTCGTTAGTCGGCTCGCTCAGAAATGCTGGCGGCTCGACAAAGGGATCGCTGTTCAGCCGGGAACTTGCCGCAACCGGAAAGTCAGGCTCCGCAGGTTCTGATCCGAAGATCGGCTCATCGGCACCCGGCTCCCACTGATCCTGAACCGGCGGTTCGCTAAGAGCCAGCTCCTCGGGATTGATCGGCGGTGCCGAGTCAGCGTCGCTCGCTCCTGGCGGCGATTCGACTTCGTTCTGTGCCTGCTGGTTCTGACCGATTTCGCCCTGCATCTGTAGGACGATGAGAAAGCCCAGTCCAATCACTCCGGCCAGAGCGGTCAGTTTCCAGATCGAGTTCTGCATCGGAATCCCTTCCCGCGGCTCGCTGCTTCGAGCCCATTTCTTCCCTGAAAAGACGCGGTTTTCAGCTCCGCGTGGCTGAGTGCCGATCCCCCCGGCACGTCGGAACGCGACCTTCGCCAGCATCCCGCAACGCGGTTTCTTACCAGAAGCCCGGTTTTCGCGGGAAGACCTGTTTGGACCGCGTGCGGGCAAGCAAGGATTCTCACGCGTGATCGAGACTGTATTTCGGCAGATGACTGGGGTGGCCGGGGCTGGAGCGAGGCACGAGCGAAGCCCCGGTTCTTCCCTTTCTCATGGACGCCGTTCCAGGGCTTCCTTCGCAAGCTCAGTCCAGCCCCGGCCACCCAACGGTTGTTACTTCATCCGCCTGGTTCAGTCTGAATCGTCCAACCAGGCCGGTATCATCCGACCGCCGTTCGCAGCACCGACGACGCTGCCAGCCAATTCTCACATCTGTAATCCGCTGATGTCTCAATCGACGGGACCGAAACCTCATGCGAAGCGCAATCCGCTGCTCGATCTCCGCCACAATCATTCGACGACTCCTCTTCCTGACTCTCGCCGTACTGGCACTGGCGTCGCCCGCTTCGCGACTCCAGGCGGCCGAGCGACCCAACGTCGTCTGGATTCTCTCCGAGGACAACTCGATCCACTGGCTGAGGCTGTACGGCTACGAACTCGGGGTGACGCCGAACATCGAGCAGCTCGCCGCGGACGGCGTCACGTTCGAGCACGCGTTCTCGAATGCTCCAGTCTGCTCGGTCGCCCGGACGACGCTGATGACCGGCATCCTCGCGCCGCGAGTCGGTTTCCAGTATCACCGCCGGTCGAAGCTGGCAAATCTGCCGCCGGGAGCCGAACTCTTCCCGGCGCTGCTCAAGCAGGCCGGCTACCACACGACGAACAATTCCAAGAAGGACTACAACGTCGTCGAGGGCGACGTCTGGCACGCGTCGTCGAACAAGGCGAACTGGCGTGACCGGCCCTCGAAGGACACTCCGTTTTTCCACATGCAGACAACGACGCTCTCTCACGAAAGCTCGCTGCACTTCAGCCGCCAGGTCATGGAGAACGAGAAAACGATCACCGACCCGGCTGCCGTGACGATCGCTCCATACCATCCCGACACGCCGACGTTTCGCTACACGTACGCCCGCTACTTCGACCGAATGCGGCTCATCGACGAGCAGGTCGGCCAGATCGTCGGCCAGCTGCGCGATGACGGCCTGCTCGAAGACACCTTCATCTTCTACTTCGGCGATCACGGCGGTGTACTGCCGCGAGGCAAAGGCTACGTCTACGAATCCGGACTGCACGTTCCGCTGGTTGTTCGCGTTCCGGAGAACTGGCGGCACCTGGTCGATCGCAAACCCGGCTCGCGAGCGAACGGCTTTGTCAGCTTCATCGACTTCGGCCCGACGGTGCTCAACCTCGCCGGCATCGACACCCCAAGGACAAGCGACGGCAAACCGTTTCTCGGCAAAGGCGTGCCCGCCGCCGAGGTCGACAAACGCGACGAATCGTTCGGCTACGCAGACCGCTTCGACGAGAAGTACGACCTCGTTCGCACACTGCGGAAAGGCCGCTACCGCTACGTCCGCAATTACCAGCCGTTCAACCCGGACGGACTGCAGAACAACTACCGCTACCTGATGCTCGCCTACCAGGAATGGCGAGAGCTGTACGAGGCCGGCAAGTTGAACGCTGAACAGCGGTTGTTCTTTGAGGCCCGCCCCGCCGAACAGCTTTTCGATGTCGAGACTGACCCGCACGAAGTTCACGATCTCGCGAACGATCCGCAGCACGTGGCAACACTCAGAGCCATGCGTCTCAGGCTGCGAGTGACCGAGGAGGCAGTGGCCGACCTCAGCTTCTACCCGGAACCAGATATGGTCGAACGGGCGCTCGACGACGGAGCGGCCTTCAGTATGAAGCATCGCAACGAAATCGCGTCACTCGTCGACCTCGCCAACCTGCAGCTCAGGTCGTTCAACGACGCCCGCAGCAGCATCCGATCGGCACTGGGTTCCGGGGATCCCTGGCGGCGTTACTGGGGACTGATCGTTTGCAGCAGCTTCGGCAAACAGGCGGCCGAATTCGGGCCGCGAGCGAAAGAACTTTGCGACGATCCCGAACTGCTCGTCCGAGTCCGTGCCGCCGAGTTCCTCGGCATCGCAAGGCTCAGCGATCCGCAGCCGGCACTGAAGAGCGTCCTCAAGCAGTCGACGTCCGACGTCGAAACGCTGCTGACATTCAACACCGTCGTCCTGCTCCGCGACCACTACGGCTACGAATTCGACATCAAGCCAGGCGACGTGAACAACAAAGGCGGCGAAGTCAGCCGCCGCCTCGAATACCTCGGCATCGCGAAACCTGAGCAGCCAAAGCGAGCCACGAAGAACCAGAAGAAAAAGTAGGCCGGACCGAGCGCAGCGAGTTCCGGCATGGGTGTCCTCCGGATCGGCGCAGAGCTTGATTCGGCCTACGGGTTCACGGCGTGCGAGGTTCGGGCAGCGGCATCGCGATCAGTTCGCTGATGACTTCGGAGACGCGGCCAACGACGGCGTCGAACATGGCAGCGCCTTTCTCGGGAGACGCCAGATCGGGGCGCCCCGTGTGGCCTCGGCGAGTGCGTTGAGCCATGTCCTGGCAGATGAAGACTCCGTGCTGCATGTCGCGCAGATAGTCGGTCCCGTCTTCCAGATCGCTGGTGTCAACAAGGTCCGGTCGCAGGTGCATGACGAGGGACGTTTCGGCTTCGCACGCATGGCCG
>JAPOLP010000315.1 GCA_029977045.1 Planctomycetota bacterium | reverse complement strand
GGCAGCTCCCCAGCCTCAAAGTAAGCGCTAACGGTGAGTGGTCGATTCCGGCCAACGAATGACGCGAAGTGCGCGAATGGTTCTCTGTGTCTGAGCATTCGTAGCATTTGTGTCATTCGTTGGTCTTTTGTTTCAGCAGGGACGGCACGCCTGGATCGAGCAGAGGTGGGATGTCATATTCCGCGACCATGAGACTGCGACCGATCATGCTGCTGTTGGCCATAGTCGTGCTGCCGGTTGTTCTGATGACCTGGGCGGCCGGGCGTCTGGCAGCGCGCGAGGCAGAAGCTGTGCAGCAGCAGTTTCGGCAACTGATGGAAGACCGGCTGCAGGATGCCAACACCGGCATTGCCGCACACTTCGATCGGCTGGCGAGTGATCTACGGCGAGTGACAACGATCGACGACTTTAATGTCGACAGCCTGCGAGCCGTCGTGCGCAGCGAACCAGCGTTACTGCAGTTGTTTGTGCTCAGCCCGCGCGGTGAGCTGCAGTATCCGAATCCGGCGGACTCGCTGAATTCCACAGAGCAGAGTTTTCTGCTGCGAACCGCGACGATGTTTACCGGCGGCGATTTGCGGAATGCCGTCTCACTGTCCGAGGATCAGTCCAAAGGTGACGAAGCCTTGCCGCAGCCACTCGGGCAATCTCCGAGCACGCAATCACTGCCCGCGAAGGGGCCGTCAGATGGAGCGGCTCAACAGGCTGCCGGACCTGGCCAGTCGTCGGAGTCGTCAGGCTGGTTTGTCTGGTACTGGGAACGCGGCCTGAATCTGATTTTCTGGCAGCGGCGACCGTCTGGTCACATCGTCGGCACGGCGCTCGATCGAGCCCGGTGGATGTCCGACCTGCTGGCCGATCTGCCTGAGACACGAGTGGCGGGCGACGGCACTCAAGCCAGTTTTCCGAGCCAGTTCCGGCTGGTGAATGCGGGATCGGATTCGGTGTACCGCTGGGGAGAGTTTGAGACGGAGCCAGCAGACGAGCCGCTGTGTGAAGTGGCTGTCGCGGAACCATTGGCGGCCTGGCGGCTGCAGTGTTTTGTCCCTGACGATCAGTTTGCGATCGACACTGGCCGCAGCGCTTACGGCGGGCTTGCGGGAGGCCTCTTGGCCGTCGCGGTTGCACTCGCCGCGTGCTCGTTCCTGCTGTGGCGGGATTACTCGCGGGACATGCGGCAGGCGGCGCAGCAGGTCAGCTTTGTCAATCAGGTCTCGCATGAGCTGAAGACGCCGCTGACGAACATTCGGATGTACGCCGAACTGCTTGAACGCGACCTCGATGCGCTCGACGATGAAACCTCCGGACGATCGCGGCAACGACTGGACGTGATTCTCGGGGAAGGCCAACGACTCAGCCGATTGATCGGCAACGTCCTGACGTTTGCGAGGCAGCAACGACGCACCCTAGAACCCCAGCCAGCCGAGGTGCTCGTCGATGAAGTCCTACAGAGAACGCTCGAACGTTTTCGGCCCTCGCTCGACGAATTGCAGATCGAGGTCGCGACGGAACTCGCCGCTGCCGAGCCGGCTCGCATCGACGTGGACTTTCTGGAACAGATCGTCGGTAACCTGATCAGTAACGTCGAGAAGTACGCGGCAGCAGGCAAGTCATTACGGATCAGCAGCCGGTTCGAGAACGGCTGCGTCATCGTCGAAGTGGCTGACGCCGGTCCGGGGATTCCGAAAGCCGACCGTGACCGCGTGTTTGCTCCGTTCGTTCGTGGCTCGAACGAAATCAGCGCAGTAGCGGGGACAGGTATCGGGCTGTCGATCGCTGGCGAACTGGCACGGCTGCACGGCGGCGACCTGACGCTGCTCGATTCCGCAACCGGTTGCGTGTTCCGAGTCGTCCTGCGAAGCGGAGGCTGACGAGCGGCGATGAAGATTCTGATTGCCGAAGACGACCGACTGACGCGAGAAGGACTCGTCGAAGTGCTGAGCGACGAGGGATACGACGTCGTGTCCGTTCCCGATGGCGGCGCGGCAGTGCGCGAGTTCCGAGCGACTCGCCCAGATTTCGTCTGCCTCGACATCATGATGCCTGATCAGAGCGGTTACGAAGCGTGTCGTCAGATCCGGGCCGAGGCTCCGGACATTCCGATCATCTTTATCAGTGCGAAGTCGGAAGAGATTGACCGGCTGGTTGGCTTTGAGCTGGGAGTGGATGACTTCATCGCGAAGCCGTTTGGCGTTCGCGAAGTCGTTGCGCGGGTCCGAGCAGTCGCGCGCCGCTGTTACGCGAGAAAGGCTCCGGAGGCTCGCGAGTTTCAGATGGGCGATCTGCTGATCATCCCTGCCGAACTGCGGGCTCGCCGCGGCGAGTCCATCGTCGAGCTTAGCCCCCGTGATGTCGCCATCCTGCAGCTGCTGCACGAAAACCAGGGCCGGGCACTCGACCGCAACACAATCTTCAATCGCGCGTGGGGAGAGGACTACTTCCCCAACAGCCGCACGCTCGACCAGCACGTTTCCCAGTTGAGAAAGCGAATCGAGGCCGACCCGAGACGACCTCGCATCATCCAAACCGTGCATGGCGTCGGGTACAGGTTCGATGGGGCAGGCGCGGACTGAATTTGGAACAGAAGGAAAGAAGGCAACGAAGAGTTTGAAAGGAGTCTTCGTTGCCTTCTTTTCTTCTGTTTGTTTAGCCGAGTTCTTAGCGCCAATCGGGCGATGCGAGGCTGGATTAAAGAATCAGCATGGCGTCGCCGTAGCTGAAGAAGCGATAGCGGTGGGCGATGGCCTGGCGGTAGGCCTCGTGGACAAAGTCGGTTCCGGCCAAGGCGCAGACCAGGACGAACAGCGTTGACTTTGGCAGATGAAAGTTCGTCAGCAGGCAGTCGATCGCGCGGAACTCGTACGGCGGGCGGATGAAGAGGTTGGTTTCTCCCTGCCAGGCGGTCAGTGGTCCTCGGGCGGCGACAGATTCGAGAGTGCGGACTGAGGTTGTGCCGACACCGATGACTCTGCTGCCGGACTCGCGGGTCTGATTCAGTTCGTCGGCGGTTGTCTCCGGCAGGATACACCATTCTGAGTGCATGTCGTGCTCGCTGAGTTTGTCGACGGCGACCGGGCGGAACGTGCCGATGCCGACGTGCAGGGTGACTCGCGAGTTGGTGATTCCGCGCGCGTCGCATTCGGCGAGCAGCTCCGGTGTGAAGTGCAGGCCGGCTGTGGGAGCGGCGACCGAACCGGGCGTCTGGGCGAACGTGGTCTGGTAGCGGCTCCAGTCGGAGTCGTCCGCAACCTTCCGCTGCATGTACGGAGGGAGAGGCACGGTGCCGTAGCGGTCCAGCAACTCGAAGGCATCGAGATCGGATTCCGCGCTGGTGATCCAGACGCCGTCGTTGCCGCGCTCAACGAGCTGCACGTTCAACGGCGGGGTCTCGTCGGGACGGTGAATTGATTTCAGTGTGATTGTCTCGCCAGGAGTCAGGCGACCGCGTGTCTGGCCGATGATCTCCCAGTCTCCGCCGTAAAGCCTTCGGAGAAACAGTCCCTCCCACTTGCCACCGGTCGCGGAGCGTTCGCCGACGATTCGAGCGGGCACAACGCGAGTGTCGTTGAGCACCAGGCGGTCGCCTCTGCGGAGCAGGTCGGGCAGGTCCCGGATCGTCCGATGCTCGATCGTCTTTTGCTCTCGATCAAGTACCATCAGTCGCGCACCGTCGCGACGTTCGGGTGGCTCTTTGGCGATCAGCTCTTCAGGCAGCTCGTACGAGTACGTGTAGAGGCTGTCGGGGTCGCGGTCAGGTGCGGTCATCGAAAATCAAAACAATCGTTGAAAAAGAGAACCCATCGGGAAAGGAACGCTCGCACGATGCGACATGACAATCGGCAGCCGGACGAACTGCGGCCCATCGAAATCATCCGCAACTTCACTCGGACCGCAGCTGGCAGCGTGCTGATCAAAGCCGGCGGAACGTCGGTTCTGTGTACGGCCAGCGTCGACGAATCCGTACCGCCGTGGAAGATGCGGGACGAGAATCCAACCGGCTGGGTGACCGCCGAGTACAGCATGTTGCCGGGCAGCACCTCGCCGAGGAAGCATCGTGAGCGGAGTAAGATTGACGGTCGGACCAGCGAAATCCAGCGACTGATCGGTCGCAGTCTTCGCTCGGTGATCGATTTCGAGGCACTCGGGCCGCGAACGATCACGATCGACTGCGACGTGCTGGAGGCTGACGGCGGAACTCGCACCGCCAGCATCACCGGCGGCTACGTCGCACTGGTCGATGCGTTGCGATCCATCGATGGCCTGTCGAAAGATCGTCCGGTCATTCGGGCGAATGTCGCCGCTATCAGCGTCGGTATCGTCAACGGAGAAGTGCTGCTCGACCTGCCGTACGTCGAAGACGTTGCCGCCGAGGTCGACATGAACGTCGTGATGACCAGCGAAGGCGAATATGTCGAAGTGCAGGGCACGGCGGAGAGCCGCACGTTCAGCCGCGATCTGTTGAACCGACAACTGGACTTCGCCGAGAAGGGCATCCGCGAGCTGATCGCCCTGCAGAATGCGGTGCTCGGCGCAAGTTGACAGGCTACAGCTCGGCAAGAAGACGTCGCGTCGCACGGATTTCTTCGGCGAGGCCGTCGACGAGAGATGGCTTCTCGGCCCCCGGCAGGACTTCCCAGGTATAGGTCTCGACCTCCAGATGCGGGCAGTCGGCGAGCGTCTTGACCGTTGCCAGAGCCGCTCGCAGGTCGGGGCGTGTTGTCTGCAGTGGACCGAGCGATTCGGCATTCACCGGAACGTGGAAGTGGATTCGCCATTCGTCGGCAGCGGCGAAGTCGGGATCCGGATTCAGAGCGGCGTTTTCCGTCAGGTCGACGAGTCGGTAGATCGTGCCGTCGGTGGAGCGGCCCATCGTCTGGTGCAGGTAGCGCGGCTCGGCGTATGTCGCGAGGACTCGGCGGGCTTCCTCGTTGGTTGATGGATTCTCGACGCGAATCGCGCACGAGATATGTACCTTGTTAATTGCGATCTCGGCAGCCTGCAGACGGCGGAGCGAATCGGCGACGTCTTCAAACTCGACGGCCTGATGGCAGACGTCGTAGCAGACGCCAATAAAGTCGTAGACCTCGTCGAGAAGGTTTCGGCCGGCGGCCAGCTTCCGCAGTCGCTGGAAGAAGTCGATCGTTTCGTCGGTTGTCTCGATCACGCAGAACGGTTCGGGTTCGACAGCGAGTCGAATCGTGCGACCGGTTTCTTCCCGCAGATGTGACAGGGACTGGGCGAGGTCGATCAGACGCTGAGCACACTGATCCTGAAAGTCGACCGGATGGTCGAACTCTTTGAAGCCGAGCGGGACGGTGGAGAGGCTTCCCCATTCGATGTCAGCGGGCAGCAGCCGAGCGAGTACTCGGGCACAGTCGAGCGTGTATTGAACTCGCGAGTCGCGCGTCCAGTCGGGCAGGTAGACGTTCTCTTTGACGCGCGCATCGTGAAAGTTGCCGTAGGGAAACGCGTTGAACGTGTAGGTCGTCAGGCCGTGGTCCTGCAGAACGCCGGCGAACTGGTCGAGCCTGCCGTCCGTCGTCAGCAGTTCCTCAATGACCGGTTGAGCCAGCCACAGTCCGGCGGCCAGTTCGCCAACCTGCTCGCGAACCGGCAACGTGAAGTCGGCCAGGCCGCGAAGCACCTCTTCGACGGTCAGGCCAGGGTGGACGTTGCTGCAATAACTCAAGGGAAGCGTGCTGAGTGTCATGTCAAAGCTCGGTGGCTGGTGCGTAACAGATGTTTTTCGGGGAAAACGCTACGGATCGGTGAGGCTCAAACGGTGAAAGCTTCAAGCGTAGTCTGGCTGTCAAACCGTTCAATCGAACGGACGGTGTCTCGGTTGACCAGGTCGGGAAGAGTTTGACGGTTTTGTTTCCTGAAACGGCAGGCTCGTGAGACAGTCGATCAGGTCACATCAGGAGAAGTTCCTGGATGGCCGATAGTTCTGCACGAGTTCGTGCGAGGATGTACGGGACACGAACGGATTAGTTGCCAGATGCCAGTCAGCCGTTTCTCAAAACGACGGGTGACAGACCCGGGAGAAGGGAGTCTGATCGAGATGGGCAAACACAGACGCATTGTGCTGACGCTTACACTTGTTCTGGGGCTGAACTGGCAGGCGTTACCAGTTGCAGCCGAGACTCGTGCGAGGCAACCTGCCGCGATCGTCATCCGCGACGTTTCTCTCGATGCAAATGGTCGGCTCAATGGCCGCCTGGTTGACGGTCAGGGACGTTCGGTTGCAGGCGAAACGGTCGCAGTTCATCAGGACCGACGAAGGCTCGACACAACGCGAAGTAATGAACGCGGTGTTTTCTCCTTCGCACCACCCAAGGGCGGCGTTTATCAGATCTCGTCGCGAAAAAGCACGGCGGTCTACCGGGTCTGGAGTCACGGAACGGCTCCGCGGGATGCAGCAGCCTCTGCACTGATCATCACAGACAGTGATGTTGTTCGAGGTCAGGGCTCTGGAGGACTGCGAGGCTCGCTGACAACTATCGGAATCGGAGCTGCGGTCATCGCAGGTGCGACAATCGCCGTTGTTGAATGGTCCAGCAGCGATGGCAAACAGCAGGGGCCAGCAACGGCGGCGACGCAGACGTTCTCG
>JAPOLP010000089.1 GCA_029977045.1 Planctomycetota bacterium | reverse complement strand
TTCAGCGACCTGATGGTCGAAGTTTTCGGCGACGATGGCCGCGCAGCCCGCAGCGCCGTCGGCATGGGCTCGCTGCCTGGAAATATCAGCGTGGAAGTTGAAGCAATCGTCCAGGTCAGCGAGTAAGCTGGCCGCTTCCGATTTCCTGCTTCCCGCGCTGATGGAGCGAGTTCTGTTGTTCGAGTCAGGGACTGATGTCGAACCTGCCGTCCGAGTGTCCGCATGGTTTCCGCTCCAGTTCCTGACTCAGCAGTTCCGCAGGGAGCTGTGCCCGCCCAGTCCGCGCTGACGACATCGCAGCTCACTGGAGTCTGTCTTGCCGGCCTGATTCTGGCCTTCGTGCTCTGTCGGCACTTCTTCACGCTGCCTGAAGATCAGTTCTTCGCGAACCACGACAACGATGGTTACGCACTGCGGCTGATCGAGTTTCGCGACTGCCTGGCGAACGGCTACCTGTTCCCACAGTGGTGCTCGCACTTTCGCGGCGGCCTGGGCAGTCCGTTCTTCAACTTCTATCAGTCGGGGTACTTCTACGCGGCGTCGCTGTTTCCGTCGTCGCTGCCGGTCAACTGGCAGCTTGGATTGCCGCTCGTTGTTTTCGCCGCGTACGGATTCGCCAGCCTCTTCTGCCTGCTGCGAAGAAGCTGCGGCACCGAGCCTGCGTTCGTCGCCGCCGTCGCACTGCTCGCAGCACCTTACGCGCAGACGAATCTGTATCTGCGCGGTGACCTGTCCGAGTTCTCAGCGATGATGTGTGTGCCGGCGTGTCTGGCGGCACTCAACTTCTGGTGGAACGGTGCAGGCATTCGAGGAGTGCTGGCGATCGGCCTGACCGCTGCTCCCGTCGTCTGCCTGCATCCGGCGATCGGGCTGATCACGTGCGGCATGGCGTTGCTGGTCGTTCTCGCAAAAACGGTACTGGACCGTTCGCCGCGAACATTCGTGTCAGGCACCTCAGGACTTGCCGTCGCAGCGGCTCTGTCAGCGGTCTACTGGCTCCCGCTGTTTGGCCACATGAAACTCGTGTTGGCTGACCAGGCCTGGGATGGGTCGTCGTTTGGCGGTTACTACCACTACTCGCGGCACCTCAATCCGCTGCGTGGTTTTCTGGACATGTAGTCAACCGAGACACCCATCCCGATCAAGCTTGGTCTGCCAGCGCTCGCGGGAGTCGCGCTGACCCTCGTTCTGTATCTGCTGAGGCGAAAGCGAGTAGACGAACCGCTGCGGCGTCACTCAGTCGGACTGCTGGCAATACTCGGGCTCGGCCTGTTTCTGATGACGCCCTCATCGCTGTGGCTGTGGGATCATTTGCCATTGCTGAATCGCATTCAGTTCCCGTGGCGGATTCTGACTCTGGTTTCGGTCACGCTGGCGGCGCTCACCGGAACCGGGCTGGCGTACTTTGGCAGCGTCCCCGTCCGGCGATTCGCCAGTGCAATCCTGCTGGTGACTCTGGCACTGCCGCTGGTGACGTCCCGATCGCCGAAGCTGTTCCCCGACAAGTACCCCGAGACCGCTTCAGTCATCGTCGACCGGTACTTCGCTCCAGACATTGCCAACGAATGGCTGCCCCAAAGGGCAAAGCCGTTCAACGCGAACGAGATCGAACTGGCCCCCGTCGTCGTCGAGGGCGGCAGTGACTGCAGCGTGTCCGACTTCCTGCTCGGTCAGAACGCGATGACGTTCTCGATTAACGCGAGTGGTCCGTCTGTCGTCCGGTTGCCTCACTACTGGTTCCCACTGGGCTGGCAGGCGGAAGTTTTGAGCCGCAAGAGCGCACAACAGGCGTTAAGCGTGAAGCTCGACGCTGACAGTGACGGTCTGATGCTCGTCGGGATTGACGAACCGCTCGACGGAACTGTCACCGTCCAATGGCACACGACCCAGTTGAAGCTGATCGGTGCCGGGCTGTCCACAACGGCGCTGCTGGTCACGTTGCTTGTTCTGTGGCGATCGAAGTCCGCTCAAAGAACGTCGACGGAAGCGGACGCGCCGATATCCGCCACGAATTGATCGCTGGCAGAGATGATTGAGTCGCAGACTGATGTTTACGCGGACAACCTCCGTGGGAGTCCCGGCTTCAGCCGGCACGTGCCCTGGATGCTGTGCGAACGCCGGCTGAAGCCGGGACTCCAACGGGTCGATCAATTTGGCACTCAGGCGCGTATCGGATTCCGCAAAACTCCGTTGACCACGCGACCGTGGATGTCGGTCAGACGGAAGTCACGGCCCGAGTAGCGGTACGTCAGCCGCGTGTGGTCGAGGCCCAGGACGTGCAGGATCGTCGCGTGGAAATCGTGAACGTGAACGGCGTCTTCCGCGACGTAGTTGCCGATCTCGTCCGTCGCTCCGTGGACGATCCCCGGCTTGATCCCGCCACCGGCCAGCCAGCAGGAAAAGGCTGACGGATGATGCGTGCGGCTCTTCGTGCCCTTGCCATCCTGAGCCCACGGTGAGCGACCGAACTCGGTACAGAACACAAGCAGCACGTCGTCGAACAGGCCCCGCTGTTTGAGGTCGCGGATCAGCGCCGCAATCGGCTGGTCGACTCGTTTGGCGTACTTCGCGTGCGTGCCGACGTCGCGGTGAGCGGCGTCCCAGTTGTCCCGGCAAGCTCCAACCGCGTCGATGATTTCGACGAAGCGGACGCCGTTCTCGATCAGCCGCCGAGCCATGATGCACTGCGCCGCGTACGACGTCTTGTCACCGGGCTTCGAGCCGTACAGATCGAGTGTGTGCTTCGATTCGCGGCTCAGGTCAAGCACTTGTGGCGCGAGATCCTGCAGCCCCTTTGCCGTCTGAAACGACTTCATCCGGCTGGCCAGGTTGCGGTCGTCGGGGCGGCGTTCGAGATGCTTCCGGTTGAGCTGGTCGAGCAGTCTAAGTTCGAGTTCCTGCAGCGGTCGCGGTGACGCTGGCGTGAGATTCGGCAGCGGTTCGTCACCTGGCTGGATCTGCACGCCACTGTGGACGCCGGGCAGAAAGCTGGCATCCCAGATCTGAGGCCCGTTGTACGGTCGGTGTTCCGAGATGACGACGTGAGCCGGCAGATTCGGATTAAACGTGCCGAGCCCGTAACTCAGCCACGCGCCCATCCCTGGCGTCGCAAAGCCGGTACTCCCGGTATGAAGCTGCAGCGTTGCTTCACCGTGATCGCGATGGTCCGTGTGCATCGACCGGATCAACGCGACCTCGTGCATGACGTCACGCAGGTACGGAAACAGGTCGCTGACTTCCGTGCCGCATTCCTGATTCGGACGGAACTTCCACAACGGTGCTTTGAGAAAACGCTCGTTCTTCGGCTGCCCGGAGACAGCAGCGTCGAGTTCCGAGCCGATCGTCTGGTCATGCTTTTCGGTCAACAGCGGCTTTGGATCGAACGTGTCGACGTGCGAGTAGCCTCCGGACATGTAGAGCACGACAACCTGCTTCGCCTGCGGTGTAAAGTGCGGCGCGGTCGGTGCTGCCACAACTTCCCGCTGACGAGCTACCGCAGCGGCAAGCGTTCCCGCACCGCCAGCGAGAAACTTCCGTCGGCTGACGTCGATGGCTGCTGCTGCATAGGAATCCGGCATCGGTCAGTCCACAAAAAAGAATTCGTTACTCGTCAGCACAACGCGGCCCAGAGCGACGAGGCTGTCGTCAGCCTTTCCGTCACTGCGTGCCCGGTACTGCTGCAGGAAGTCGAACAGCGTCTGACTCTCGTCCGGCGTCGCCGACCGGCCAAAGACGAGCTGGTACATCCGCTCGATTCGCCGAACGTCGAGGCTGTCTGATTGCGAGTTCGCTGACTCCGCATTGTCTGGAGCAATCTCGGTTTCGATCCGGCGGGCAAACGCTTCCGCCTGCTGCTTCACAAACGGCGAGTTCATCAGATACAGAGCCTGGCCCGGCACGTTGGTCGACGTCCGCCGCGAGGTGCTCGAATTCCGGTCCGGTCCGTCGAACAGGCCGAGAAACGGATGCCGGAACAGCCGCTGCGTCATCAGGTAGACGCTGCGGCGATTCGTCGGAAAGTCCTCGTGGAACGGAGCGTTCAGGCTGTAGCGTGCCGCGTGCCAGGGTTTGAAGGGATGCGCTTTCCCCTGCGTCCCATCGAGCGTTCCGCTGACGGCGAGCATCGCGTCGCGGATCGACTCGGCATCGAGCCGTCGCCGTGGCTGCTTCCACAGAGAAACGTTGTCGGGATCGGCAGCCGCGTTGTTCGAGTCGGGTTTGTCCTCAGACGCCAGCGCGTACGTTTCGCTGAGCATGATCCGGCGATGCAGCTTCTTCAGCGACCAGCCGTCGGCGACAAACGTCGCGGCCAGCCAGTCGAGCAGTTCGGGATGTGACGGTGCCATTCCCTGGTTACCGAAATCGTCCGGAGTTGCGACGAGGCCTCGCCCGAAGTGCTGCTGCCAGATTCGATTGACGATGACGCGAGGTGTCAGCGGATGTTCCGGTCGAGTCAGCCAGCGGGCGAGTTCCAGCCGACCAGAGCCGTGTTTGATCTCGGGAACTGACTCACCGTCGATCACCTGCAGGAAGCGCCGGGGCGCCACATCGCCTTTCTGCTTTGGATTGCCACGACGGTGCATTCGAGCATCGCCCGATTTGCCGTCAGTCACTGCGAAGACGAACTCGACTGTCGGGTTCTCGGCCAGTCGCGACTTCTCTTTCTTGACCCAGTTCAGGTCGTGCAGCATCAGCTCGCGAAACTTCCCGCTGTGCCGGGCCAGCAATTCTTCGCGACGTTGCTCAAGCTTCGTGATCTCCGCGGCGTCTGTCTGAGGCGATGTCGACTCGCCGCCCTGTTTCAGGTCGGCAAGCTGCTGCGTAACCTGCTTGAACTCGTCGAGCGTCGGCTGCAGCCACGGGCGGAAGTGATTGTTGATCTGGTACTCATACCGCGTGATCAGCTTCCAGTACTCCTCGGCCTGCTCGCGTGCCTCGTCAGACGGCAGAGCCGGAGCGAGTTCCGACGGAGACTTCTCATTCGACGCTCCCATCCACGGGTACTGAGTGCTCTCGAAGATGCCGTACAGCCCGTAATAGTCGGTCATGACGACCGGATCGAACTTGTGGTCGTGGCAGCGGGCACAGCGGAGCGTCATTCCCAGAACGCCGCGACCGATCGTGTCGAGCGTATCCTCGATCGTCAGATGAATGTCGTCTTTCTTCGTGTTTCCAAACCGCCGCGACAATGCGACGAATCCGGTGGCCACAACCAGCCCGCGAGCCGTCTGCTCATCCGGTTCCTCGGCAGCCAGAATGTCCCCCGCGATCTGGGCCTGCAGAAACCGATCATAGGGCAAGTCGGCATTCAGTGAGTCAATCACCCAGTTGCGATACCGCCAGGCTTCGGGAATCGGAAAGTCACCGACATCCCCCTGCGTGTCGGCATAGCGAGCTACATCCAACCACAACCGTCCCTGCCTCTCGCCATATTGTCGCGAGGCCAGCAGACGGTCGACGACTCGTGCAAATGCAACGTCATCGGAATCTTCATCGGCAAGGAACGCCGCCACGTCGTCAGGTTCCGGCGGCAACCCGGTCAGGTCGAACGTCGCCCGACGCAGCAGCGACCTCCGGTCCGCTCGTTTTGTTGCCGACAGTCCGTGCTCGCGCCACGCGGTTTCAACAAAACGATCAATCTCCGACCGTGACCAGCGAGCATCCTCAATGGATGGAGGCATGACAGTCTTGACGGGTTGCAGCGACCACAGATCGGACCCGAGCAACGTGTCTGTCGATTTCTGTCCGACATTCTCAGGCTGCCGCCCCGAAGGCGCCGCCGACTCGTTTCCCCAAACGGCCCCGTCGTTAACCCAGCGAGTGAGAATCTCGACCTCGTCCCGCGTCAGAGCATCCGCCTCATCCGGCGGCATCCGCAGCTCTTTGTGAATTCGCCGGACCGACTGAATGAGCAGACTGTCCTCCGCCCGCCCCGGAATCACCGCCGGCCCGAATTCGCCGCCCTTCAGTAGCGACTGCCGCGATCCAAACGCGAGAGCCGACTCAGCATCCGACATGCCCGAGTGACAGTCTCCACACTTCTCAACCAGCAACGACCGGACATGCAGCTCGAAGAATTCCACCTTCGCGCCGTCGGCCTGCGCGTTGGCCCCCTCCACTTCGCGCACCGCCACCAGCAATCCGCTGACGGCGAGCAGCAATAAGGCAATCAGCCATCGCCGCCTCAAATCCACACTCGTCTCCCTGCGAAAACAACCGACAACTCTGTGAACCGACCACTTTCGCACGAGACACCAGCACGGTTCAACCTCGACTGTCGTCAGCGAAGTCTGGATCAGCAGACGGTCACTGTTCAGTTGCCTTTTTGATTGCTGCGGCAACCGACGTCTTCCATTCAGGTAGTTGCTGCAGCCGCTCGAATCCAGGTTCGTGTATCGTTTCAAGGCGGGCATCCGGGATCGGAACGATGATCCATTTCCTGGAGCTGGACAGAACAAAGATGCGACGCCCGGGCTCCACAGGAGTCCGCACTCCATCGAGGTAGATCGCTCCAGCACGCGTGTGAATCCCGTGCGGCACTATTGGCACTTTTGAAAGACGGAAGTGGCCAGCACTGTACGCCGACATTGTCGGCGCCCCGACCCCCGTCGGGAGGATGATAACGTGAAGCAGTCTGCCGTTCGGGTGATCTCGCCCGAACGTCGCAACGACAAGATGCCCGTCGATGACTCTATTGCTTTGACTATACCCAACGGAATCTTCACTTGTGCTTACAAGCCAGGCAGACGCCACAAGGCACGCAATAACACACAAACCCACACTCAGGATTCTGCCGGGAGTCATTGCACGATCTCCTGCTGCGAACGGATGTTTGCGATCAGGCCTCAATACAAGCGAGGCCGTTCGTCCGTCGCACCACCTTTCCGTTAGGAACTCCACTGCACCAAGCCCAGGAGTCAGTGCTCGCATGATCCGTACCCGCTCACCACCAGGTCAACCGACAAAACCCGTGACCTTCGCGTTCTCGCGTGAGCATGTGACGAGTCCATCTGACTGAGCATTGAGTCTGCCCATCCTTCAGATCGCTCGAAGGGCACTTCGACTCTTCCCGCCCCCGTGGAAAATGTGGTAGTGAAACCGCAGACCGGCGTGCGGATTCGTCGCCTGCTTCCAAGGAGCCTCGACCGTTCGCATTGGGCGATTCCACTCGATTCACGACCCAGGACTCGGACACTATCATCCCGTCGCGCCGACCACTGCGGGGCTTGAGTTCCGCAGATTTTCCGTTGAACCAGTCAGGTCATTGTCCATGAAGATTCACGAGTATCAGGCCAAACAACTCCTTAAAGCCGCCGGGGTTACTGTTCCCGAAGGCATTGTCGCGAAGACGCCCGACGAGGCGGCGGCGGCGTTTGAGCAACTCGGCGGTTCGTTGGCTGTCGTCAAGTCGCAGATTCATGCCGGCGGTCGCGGCAAGGGCCGGTTTAAGGAATACCCGGATCAGCCCGGCGTCGTCCTCGTTCGCTCGGCGGCCGAAGCCCGCGAGAACGCCGAACGGATGCTCGGCAGCACGCTGGTGACAATTCAGACCGGCGAGGAAGGCAAGCAGGTCAACACACTGCTAATCGAAGAAGGCCTCGACATCGCCAGCGAACTGTACCTCGGCGTGATCGTCGACCGGGCTGCCGGCGGCGTCGTCGCGATGATGTCTTCCGAAGGCGGCACCGAGATCGAAAAGGTTGCTCACGAGACTCCCGAGAAGATCCTGACCGCGCCGGTGAAAGCCGGATACGGATTGCAGGCGGCTCAGGCTCGGCGGCTGGCCTATCAGCTCGGCCTCGACGCGAATGCTCTGGCGAGTGCTCAGGCGTTCCTGCCGAAGCTCGTGCAGTTCTTCATCGACAATGACTGCACGCAGGTCGAAATCAACCCGCTGGTCGTCACGGGCGACGGCCAGTTTGTGGCACTCGATGCGAAGGTCGGTTTCGACGACAACGCTCTGTTCCGGCACAAGAACTTCCTGGAACTTCGGGACCTGACCGAAGAAGACGAATCGGAAGTTCGAGCCAGCGACACGGGGCTCAGCTACGTGAAGCTCGACGGCAACATCGGCTGCCTGGTCAACGGCGCCGGGCTCGCGATGAGCACGATGGACCTGATCAAGCACCACGGCGGCGAGCCAGCGAACTTCCTGGACGTCGGCGGCGGAGCGAACGTCGAACAGGTCACCGAAGCCTTCCGGATCATTCTCGCGGACGCCAACGTCAAAGCCGTGCTGGTCAACATCTTCGGCGGCATCATGAAGTGCGACGTCATCGTCGAAGCTCTGCTGGCCGCGTACGACCAGGTCGGCTTCACCGTCCCGCTGGTTGTCCGTTTGGAAGGAACCAACGTCGAGAAGGCCCGCGAGATGCTCGCCGCCAGCGGCAAGGACATTATCCCGGCAACCGACCTGACCGACGCCGCAAAGAAAGTCGTCGGCTCGATCAGCGCCTAAGCACTCAAACACTCCGTAGGCCGGATCAAGCGCAGCGCCGCTCCGGCAGCCGTCCACCGAACGGTGGATTCTGGTTTCGGCCTGTAGAAAGCGATCAACGAATCATGAGCATTCTGGTTACTGAAAAGACGCGTGTGATCACGCAGGGGATTACCGGCAAGACCGGGCTCTTCCACTCACAAAAGTCGCGCGAGTACGCGAAAGAGTGTCAGCCCGACGTCGACGTCTTTGTTGGCGGAGTCACTCCCGGCAAAGGCGGTCAGGAAGTCGATGGCTTCCCTGTCTTCAACTCGGTCGCCGAAGCCGTCGAAAAGGCTGGAGCCAATACGTCGATGGTCTTCGTGCCGCCGCCGTTCTGCGGCGACGCGATTATCGAGTGCATCGACGCCGGCATCGAGCTGATCGTCGCGATTACGGAAGGCATCCCGACGCTCGACATGGTTCGCGTCGAGGCTTACCTCAAGGGCTCGAAGTCGCGGCTGATCGGCCCGAACTGCCCCGGCATCATCACACCGGGCATCGCCAAGATCGGCATCATGCCGGGGTACATTCACAAACCCGGCGGCGTCGGCCTGATCAGCAAGAGCGGCACGCTGACATACGAAGCAGCCTGGCAACTCGGCAACCTTGGGCTCGGCCAGTCGACGGCAGTCGGGATCGGCGGCGACCCGATCATCGGCACGACGTTTATCGACCTGCTGGAACTGTTCGAGAACGATCCCGGCACCGACGCCATCATGATGATCGGCGAAATCGGCGGTAACGCCGAAGTGCTGGCCGCTGAGTACATCAAGGAGCACGTCACGAAACCGGTCGCCGGATTCATCGCCGGCCAGACGGCGCCTCCAGGAAAACGCATGGGCCACGCCGGTGCGATCATCTCGGGCGGTAGCGGCACGGCGGCTGAAAAAATGGAAGCTCTGGAGGCCGCTGGCGTTGTCGTCGCGAAGAGCCCGGCTGACATGGGCAAGGCCATGCAGGAAGCCATCGCGCGACGCAACGGCTGACCCCAACTCGGTCGTCTTGAACAGAAGGCAACGAAGAGCACGAAGGGCTGTTGATCGGGACTCCTTCGTCAGCTTCGTTGCCTTCTGTTTTCTGATTTGAGATTTGAAACCGCTCACCAGCCTGGACCGACTCCCGTGGCCCGCACTCCGTTCGACGTTTCCTACAAACGGGCTTTGAAGCTGCACTGTCCGCGGTGCGGTGAGGGCAAGCTGTTCGCCGGCTGGTTCACGATGAACGAGCGGTGCGAGCACTGCGGCCTGCAGTACGAGCGGGAACCTGGCTATTTCCTCGGGTCGTCGTACATCAATTACGGCTGGACCTCGATGAGCATGATGTTCGCGTACCTGCTGCTGCGATACGTGCTCAATTACCCCAACGAGTACGTTCTGCCGCCGCTGATCGCCTACATCGTGATTTTTCCGCTGGTCTTCTTCCGCTACGCCCGCGCGATCTGGCTGGCGTTCGACATTTACTTCGACCATACGACGCTAAGCGACATGCCAACGCACGGCCCGTCGACAAGCCATGCGGGGAACGTCGCCGCTGAAGACGACGCTGCAAGTGGCAAATAGCTGCCGGCTGGATGCTGACCGTTGCCCAAGATGCACCGCCTTTACCGACCAGCGGCGAAGTACCGTCAGACGAATTCGTGTTGGCTGTTTTTTCGCCGGGAAAAGGTCTATACACCGTCAGCGTTGCTTTGATACGTTTCCCGCCCTTCGAGGTTCCCCGAAGTCAAAAGTCAAGTGGCAAGGAGGCCATGATGACAGTCCGACAAAAGGAACAGCCTGGTCTTGCCGTTCAGATACGGTGGCTGATCCGTCGAGATATGGCAGATGTCCTGGGCATCGAAAACGAGAGTTTCGAGTTCGCCTGGACTGAAGAAGATTTCCTGAGTTGCCTGCGTCAGCGCAACTGCATCGGCATGGTTGCCGAGCACGATCAGGAAATCGTCGGCTTCATGATTTACGAGCTGCATAAATCGCGGCTCAACATCCTGAATTTCGCGGTCTCAGCTGGTGCTCGCCGCAATCAGGTTGGCACGCAGATGGTGCAGAAGCTGATCGACAAACTGTCGCAGCAGCGCCGCCACGAAATCGTGCTGGAAGTCCGCGAAACGAATGTTTCAGCACAGCTCTTCTTCAAAGCTCACGGCTTCCGCGCGGTCAACATTTTGCGCAGCCACTACGACGACACGACCGAAGACGCGTACGTGATGCGCTATCACCTGTGCGACCATTCTGACGATCACCTGCCGGTCAAATTCCGCAATCGGATCAGCGAGCTGACCGACCGCGAGGCTGCCTGACACCCCGACCTGAATTCGGCCACAGGCTGATCTGAACTGGACTCCTGACGTATCCTGACCCCGCTTTCGAGCGGGGTTTTTCTTTGGCTGGGAGTCACCGGAAATGGCAGGCAGTAAACGTCAGTCGGGCAGCGTTCTTTGCGGTCTGGGGATCGCCGCGGCACTCGGATCGCTTTTCCTGTCCGGTGAGCTGACGACGGCAACCGGCGTCACAATCGGCTGCCTGCTGGTCGCTGCGGCCGGATTTGTCCTCGCAATCATGCGGCCCGCATCGACGGCAGTGCTGCCAGGAGAGGACGGAGAAATCCTGCAGGCAGCTTTGACTGACGTCGAGACCGAGCGTAACTCGCTGCAACAGCTTCGGCAGGAACTGGAGACAGAACTCGAACGCCGGGCGCACCAGATCGACGAACGCGAATCGCAACTCGCCAACCGCTTGATCGCGTTTCAGGAGTGGCTTGAGTATCCGCAGCCGGACGAATCGTCAGAAGGCGATTAGGCAACGACGGCATTCGTCGGGCCGGAGCTGGAAATCAAGGACCGTCGCGTCCTCGAACTGCTCGAAGCCGAGTCGAAGTTCGTTTATGAGCGAATCCGCGACGGTCGGTATCGCGATGATGGACAGCTCAAGATCGACGCCATCCGCGACGACACGCTCGATCTGATTCAGCGAGTCGCCCGGATTTACAGGCCGGACTGCGACAACCCGCTGCTGGAGACGAGCGTCGAGAAGCTGTTGCGAGCGGGCAGCCGCATCTGCCTGCACCTGCTGGTAGTTCTCGAACGATTGCCCCTGGACCTGCACGAGGAGAACTTCTCGACGCTGCACGAGTACGTGCGCAAGGCCGTCAAAGCCTACGACGTCT
This sequence comes from Planctomycetota bacterium, assembly GCA_029977045.1. GTDB lineage: Bacteria > Planctomycetota > Planctomycetia > Planctomycetales > Planctomycetaceae > JAPOLP01. The sequence continues at coordinate 301 of JAPOLP010000089.1, read as the reverse complement.
ATTCTGCGGCCTCTCCGTACCTCGGATACGCGTCGAAGGCCCTGTATGCCGGGCGGCTGGCGCTGGGAGCGAACCCGCTGACACTCGGCATCACCTGGGCACTGGGCGAACTCGGTCGGCGAGGCATCAAGGCCGCCGGTCAGAAATTCGTCGACCAGCAGGCCGTCGCACTACTCGGCGATCTGGTCCGAGTCGTCGGATTTGAGGTCGCGGGAATCTACGGCGGCGATTTCCGGCATCGTGATCCGAACTGGGTTTACGGCAGCGAGCTGACAGACCTGATGAGCCGCTTCCCGGTTTC
>JAPOLP010000902.1 GCA_029977045.1 Planctomycetota bacterium | reverse complement strand
GTCATACGCAAAGAGGCCCGACGACCCGAACATGCTGACGACGACGTCACCATCAGTAGCCGGAGTACACTGCGCGTAGCTGCCGATCTGATGAATCTGTTCGAGCTTCTCGTGCGGAGCGACCTTCTCCCACAGCACCTTGCCGGTCTCGCGATCGAGCGCCAGCGTGACCAGCGTCGAGTTATCACGCACAGCGGTCAGGTAGATCCGATCCTCGAAGACAATCGGCGACGAGTGCCCCGGCGGCAGTTCGGTCGACCACTTCGCGTTGCCCGGTTCGATCTTCGTCGGCAGCGTCTGACCGGTGATTGCCCGGCCCGAGCTGTTATGCCCGCGGAACTGCGGCCAGGTTCGCGTCGCGAGATCGTCAACTGCGTCGAGTTCGCGAATTTGGATCTTGCGGAAGGCAACCGGATCGTTGTGTCCCGCAAAGCCGAAGAAGCCCTTTTTCAGTTTCAGGCCGGGATGCTCGTAGTTGCCCATGAACTCAGTGACGGTGCTCAGGTCGGCGTCGAGAATCACGAAGCCGTTCAGCTCGACTTTGATCTTCGAGCCCTGCACCGTGACCAACTGATGATTCCACTCTCCAGTCGCTCTCAGAAAGCCGCGATGAGCGGGCACCATGCCGTATGCCGAGCCGTGATACTGCCGGGCGTCAAGATTCGCGTATTTCTCGTGTTCGCTGTCGATGACCTGCAATTCGCACATCCCGTGCAGGTGCGGACGCCCCTCGCCGGGAAACCGGATCGCGAGCCCGTTGTTGCCGCCAGGCGGCAGACGAAACTCAAACTGCGCCTGAAAGTCCGCATACTCATCATTCGTCAGCAGATTCCCGCCCTCACCCTGCTTGCAGACGATCGCTCCGTCGACGACCTCGTAATTGTCGACATCGCCCTGCCAGCCGGTCAGATCCTTACCGTTGAAGACTGACTTCCAACCCACAGGTGCAGCAGCAGCAAGCAACTGATTCGCTTCCTCAATTCCGATCTCACGAATGAACAGGTTTCGCCAGCGAATCTCGCCGCCGTGCGTCTGCAGCTGAATCGGCCCGGTTCGGTCGAGCGGCTTGTTTTTGATCCAGAAGTTCTGCATCGGTACGTTGTCGACGACGAGCTTCCCGTTGAGCCAGACGTCCGTCCGGGCTCCTACCTGGCGAATTCGAAATTCGTTCCACTCGCCAAAGGGCCGGTCAGCGAGCACCAGAGGTTCCTGGCCAGGCGAACGCTTCGGGTTGTTAAACAATCCACCCGAGCCCTTGTCAGCACCGCGGTTCCACTTGCCACCTTCGCGCGTCCAGTCCCAGATCTGCACCTGCGGATTGCCGCGCAGATAGATTCCCGAATCCGCTTTCGCCACCGTCCGGTACTCAATCAGCAGTTCAACGTCGCCGTACTCGCGATCGGTCGTCAGATACGGCCCCTTGCCGTCATTGACCAGCTCGCCATTCTCGACCGTCCAGTGCTGCGTCGCTTCCTGCCACCAGCCATCGATCATCTTCTTTCGCTCGTCCTCCGGCATCGCCGCCAGCTTGTGCGGATCAAAATGCGGACGCCCGTGCCAGCCATCGAGGTTCTCGCCATTGAACAGCGGAGCAAAGCCCTGCGGCACACTCAGATCGGCAGAGAAAGACTGACTGGCAAAAGTCAGCACGACGACGCACGAAAACAGCAGGTACTTCACAGCAGGCTCCTCCAGCAGACAATCGTCTTCTGACTTGCGAACAATGGTCGCTTTCCGGCGTTCACAACGAAGGGCAGCTACCGAAACTGCGTGAATGAACTCACGCAGCGATCGTCAGCTGCCCTCAAATCGGTCAGCGCCGATTTGTATCGAGTCGCAGGCCGCTCGGCCACGCTTACGAATACGACAACGCTGCGTCGTTATCACGAATCCGCTTTGCCTGCCGGTCCGAAACCGGAATCAGACCGCATCGAGATACGGATCCTGTCCGAGCTGAATGAGCTGCCGTGCTCGCTCTCGCGAATGCAGCAACAACAGCCGGCGATCCTCTTCGTGCCGCCGCTCAAGAAGCCTTTGAGCCCGGATCGCCTCGCGGATCGCGACAACCTGATTGCCGCCAGATTCCCGCTGCAGTTGCCGGACTGTTTCGTCGCCGAGCCCCTGCCGCAAGATCTCGTCATCCAGCGACAAATACTGCCGGTACGACCCGGGGTCGCCCTGCCGGGCACAACGCCCGATGAGCTGCCGGTCGATTCGCACGGAAGCGTGCAACTCAGAGCAGATCACGTGCAGGCCGCCTGCTTTCTCGGCGACATCGTCGAGTTCGATGTCCGTCCCTCGGCCAGCCATGTTCGTCGCCACGGTAATCCGTCCCGCCTTACCGGCGAGTGCTACAACCTCCGCCTCCCGAGCGTGATTGCGTGCGTTGAGCACTTCGTGCGGCAGACCGGCTTGCGCCAGACGCTCGCTGAGTAACTCGGACTGCTCGATCGTTCGCGTGCCAATCAGGACCGGACGCTGCTGAGCATGAACGTCTGTAACTTCATTGATGATCGCGGCCCATCGCTCCTCGGACGTCGCGAAAGCAACTGACGGACATTCTTCGCGCCGATTCGGTCGTCGTGCAGGAATCGCTATGACCGGCAGTCGATACACCGAGGAGAACTCGCTGGCCGCCGACATCGCCGTCCCGGTCATCCCGGAGCAGCGATCGTACAGGCCAAATAACTCCTGCACGGTAATCCGAGCACTGTGCTGCGTTCGCGGGCTGATCGCGACACCCTCGCGAGCCTCCACAGCCTGATGGACACCGTTTCGCCAGCGACGCCCGTCCGCAATCCGGCCCGTATATTCATCAACGATCTGCACCTCACCATCCCGAACGACATAGTGCTGATCCCGCTGAAGCGACGTCGAAACGTAAGCCGCCCGAACAACCGCTTCGATAATCTCAGAGATCGGCGTCTCCGCCACAGCCACCGGTTTCTGCATCGCCCGAACAAACCGGTACCCCGCCCGCGTCAAATCAACGCGCCCCGTTTCCACTTCGTGGTCGAGATGCTCATCACGATCGAGTTTCTCCGCAGCTTCGACCGCCCATTGGAACAGGGCCTCGTGTGCGACCGGATCATCATCAGGCCCGCTCACGATCAACGGTGTTCGAGCCTCGTCAATC
>JAPOLP010000329.1 GCA_029977045.1 Planctomycetota bacterium | reverse complement strand
TCCGTCGCTGATGGCCACGTTCGACTATCCCGTCATGGGGCCGAACTGCATCGAACGCAGCGTCTCGACCGTCTCGCTGCAGTCGCTGCTGCTGACGAATAACGAACACGTTCGACAACTCGCCTCGGCGTTTGCTTCGCGCGTTGAAGGAACGCCAGGCGAAACAGAAGCGACCGTCGATTCCTCGGCAATCGTAGACAGAGTTTATCAACTCGCCTTCAGTCGGTTGCCGAGCGATGCCGAGCGGCAACTCGGTGTAGCAGCACTCACCGAACTTCAGGAACAGTGGCAGGGCGACCGGCACGCGGCTCTGGAAACGTACTGCCACACGATTCTGAACTCGGCAGCGTTTCTGTATGTGGATTGAGTTTTCGGTAAACGGGTTTTGGCCGCAGATCGACGCAGATGCACACAGATTGAAGATGAGAGTTCTCTGAGATCATCTGCGTGAATCTGTGCCCATCTGCGGCTCATTGCCATTTTCTTTGTGACTTCCGGACAGCGTTTGAATGCTTGATCGCCAGACAGACCTTTCGACGCGGCGCGACTTCTTTGCCCGAACCAGCGACGGCGTGTTCGGTGCTGCGCTGACGCACCTGCTGTGTCAGGACTACTTCGGCGGAGCTTCCGCAGTCGCGGCGGAAGACAGCGAGCCAGCTCACGGGGTCCCGACAGGCTTCAATCTGAAGCCGAAGAAGACGCATCATCCGGCGAAGGCGACCTCGGTTATCCACCTCTTTATGAATGGAGGACCGAGTCAGATGGACCTGTTCGATCCAAAACCGGTTCTCAACCGGATGGACGGACAGCCCTACCCTGGCAATGTCGAGGACATCGGCAATCAGAGCACGGCGGACATCGGCGTGATGATGGGCGGGCAGTTTCGGTTCGACCGGCATGGCCAGTCCGGACAGTGGATGGCCGACGTCCTTCCGAACCTGTCGCGGATGGCCGACGACGTCTGCCTGATCAACTCGATGTGGACCGACCATCCGAATCACGACAACGCACTTTACAAGATTCACAGCGGCCGGCTGTTCATGGGGTATCCGACTTTTGGTGCCTGGACGGTCTACGGGCTCGGTTCCGAGAGCCAGAACCTGCCAGCGTACGTCGTGCTCAACGATCCGCTCGGCCCGCCGAAGAACGGCACGCGGAACTGGACGTCGGGCTTTCTGCCGCCGGTTTACCAGGGCACGCCGTTTCGCCCGACCGGTTCGCCGATCCTCAATCTCAAGCCGCAGTTCGAACAGCCGTCGGCAGTCACCGAGTCAGCTCGCGGGCTGCTTAACAAGCTGGACGAGATTCATCGCAAGGAGCGGCCTTACCAGCCGGATCTGGATGCCCGCATCGAGTCGTACAGTCTGGCGGCAAGAATGCAGCTTTCGGCGGGCGAGGCACTCGACCTGTCAAAAGAGAACCAGCACACACTGTCAGCGTACGGCGTCGGTGAGCAGTTGACGGACTCGTACGCGCGCCGCTGCCTGCTGGCACGCCGACTGGTCGAACGCGGTGTCCGCTTCGTGCAGATCTTCATGGAAGAGCAACCGTGGGATTCTCACGCGGACCTCGGGCCGAATCATCGCGGAGCCTGCGAACGTACCGACAAGCCCGTCGCGGCGCTGCTCGCTGACCTCAAGGAACGCGGGCTGCTGGATTCGACGCTGGTCGTCTGGGGCGGCGAGTTCGGTCGGACGCCGACTACGCAGAAGTCAGCGGCGGGTTACTCGGGCCGCGACCACAACATGCAGGCCTTCACGTCGTGGATGGCCGGCGGCGGCATCAAGGGCGGCACGGCTTACGGAACGTCCGATGACTTCGGACACGCCGTCGTCGAGAACCCGGTCAGCGTGCACGACTTCCACGCCACCATTCTGCACCAGCTTGGCCTGAACTTTCAGAAGCTGTTCTTTGAACGTGCCGGTCTGGAAGAACGTCTCACCGGTGTCACACCAGCCCGCGTTGTGACTGAGATCCTGAGTTGACGCCGCCAGCCCGCCTCCCGTCGTTACCTTCTCATCTTCTGTTTCAAATCAGCCGCGTGTGATTTTCAGACTGAAGGTGAGAAGGTAACGAAGATCAGGAAGGTCAAAGGAAACGCAACTGACATGATGAATCGCCGAGATGTATTGAGACTCGCCGCATCTGCTGGAGCAACGACGGCGTATCTGTCGGAAAACGCCCGAGCCGCTGACGATAGCCAGAGGGCCGCATTCCGCATCGTCGACACGAATGTGAGCCTGTTTCACTGGCCGTTTCGACGATTGCCACTCGACGAGACAGATGCGCTGGTCAGGAAACTGCGAACCCTCGGCATTGCGCAGGCATGGGCAGGCAGTTTTGAGGGCATCCTGCATCGCGACATTTCAGGCGTGAACGAGCGACTGATCGCGGCGTGTCGACCGGTTCCTGAACTTGTCCCGATCGGGTCAGTCAATCCCGCTCTGCCGGGCTGGGAATCCGATCTGCAACATTGCGTTGAGAACCGTATGCCCGGTGTTCGGCTGCATCCGAGCTATCACGGGTACTCGCTGGACGACGCCCGATTTGCCGAACTTCTGAAACGGGCAACGGCAGCTGGACAGTTCATCCAGATCGCGGCGTCGCTTGAAGACGGTCGGACACACTCCGACCTCGTTCGCATTGCAGACGTTGATTTGTCGCCGCTCGTCAACCTGCTACCGACAGTCCCTGATGCCCGCGTGCAGCTCCTGAATCACAAGCTGCGTTCGCCACTGCTGGGACAGCTGGCCAATACACCTGGAATTTACTTCGACACCGCCCGCGTTGAAGCCACTGACGGTGTGCCTCAGCTTGTGAAAAGCGTTCCGCCTGGACGCGTACTGTTCGGCACACACGCACCGTTTCTGATTCCAGAAGCGGCTCTAATCCGGACGCACGAATCCGGTTTGCTCGACGACTCCGCACTGCGAGCGGTTTTCGCCGGTAACGCCGACAGCCTGCTTCGGGGGCGTGAAGTATGAAATCAACAAACGTCACGCTCGGCCTGCCGCCGGCTGAGAAGCTGAAGGAGTACCGAATCTGGGATTCGTACTTCACGCCATCGCATTCTCATCCGGGTCGCGACGGCAGCAGCGGCATCTTCGCTGACGTTGAACGAGCACTGCCGGCGATGCAGAAGGCGCACTTCGAGAAGGCGTGCTACTTCCCGCACGTCGGCATCGGCACGACGACGGATGCGGCCTACGAGAAGCTCGCAAAGTCGAATCCTGAAATTGTCCTCAACCCGCTGGAACGCTGGCCGAATCTTCTGCTGGGCATGATCCAGCTCAACGCGAACGACGTCGCCGCGTCGCTTGAAGCGCTGAACCGCTGGCTGCGAGATGGGCCTATGCTGGGCGTCTATTTTCCAGGCGGCGGAGCCGGATCACTCGCGTGCTCTCACCGCAACTTCTACCCGCTGGTCGAACGGATCATTGATCTGAACGGGGTCATCATGCAGCACACCTGGTTCAAGACCGGGGGCAAGCAGGGACCAGGAGAATCAACGCCGAGCGAACTCGCGGAACTGGCCGCAAAATATCCCGAGCAGAACTTTCTATGCGCTCACGCGGGTGGCGAATGGGAACAGGGCATCCGCGCCGTCGCCGACGCGCCGAATGTTCTCGTCGAGACGTCCGGGTTCGACGCCACCGCCGGCTTCATCGAGATGGCCGTCCGCGAACTCGGTGCCGAGCGGATCGTGTTCGGCAGCCATCTGCCGTCGCGGTCGCTGGGCACGGAACTCGGCAAGGTCGTTGGCGCTGAAATCTCCGATCACGATCGCAAGCTGATCCTCGGCGAAAATTACCGCCGCCTGCTGCAGCCAATTCTGGCGTGATAACAGGTCGAACAGTTCACAGAAGAGCTTGCAGCCATTGGGGAATCGGATCGCTGGACAATGTCATCTCTCCGTCCGCGAAGTCGCCACCAGGCGATATGGCATCGAGAGGTCGTCGTTGTCAAAGATCCGAACGTTCGGAAGGACTTCGATGGCAGCCTTCACGTTCTCCATACTTCTCGGGTAGCGAGATTGCAGCTTCTCGGAAGGCACGTCATGGCCGCCCTGAGAAATGCGCATCGCCACCCGAGTTTCTGAGATGTCAGCACTCGAAATACCGACAAAGCACAACGCGACGTTGTAGCCGGACTCGGCAGCCGACTTCAGAAACGCGACCTTCTCGCCTACCGGGTCGGAGAACACGGTTTCAAAGATGAAGCTGTCGCGTCGTGCAACCAGAGTTCGTCGGATCACGTCTGCAATGCGAGCCGCCTCGTACGCGTCGGCGTCAAGTTCGTTCGCCAGAACGTCGGCATTGACAAACGGCAGAGACGTGTCCGCCAGATGCGAACGATAGAACGTGGTCTTCCCGGCACCGTTGGGACCTGCGACGCAGACAATGACAGGACGTTCGTCGAACATCGCGAAGTCCGTCATTCGATCGCCTCAAACCGGCGATTCACGAAACGGCCAACCGTTCGAGTGCCGTCTTCCTCAATCCGCACGAGCATTCCTGGATGTTCTGAGGAAGGCTCGAAGTGCGGAAACGGCTGGCTCTCCAGGAACTCACCGACACGCTGCCGGCCCTCGGCAGAATCAACGGTTTCAAGGCATTCAGAAACCGACCTCGCCTTGCCAGCACGTCGCAAAGCCAACACCTGAGTGCCTCGCAACAGAGGCTCGATCGCGCGGCCAAGCTGTGCCCAGTATTCGATCTGTCCGGCAATGGACCGCTCCGCAAGTTCGGACGTCAGACGCGCGTCAAGGACAAGGTCATCGGAGAGTTTGACTGGCTGGCTCATACCCGGCATGGTAGCACTGCGCTACCCGGCAAGCGACAGGTTTCTGGCCGCCAACTGCTGCGCGCTGGCAGCCCGTTTCGACCGGACAACTTGACGGCGGACGGGATGACTGGATCCTGAGCGACGTTTCCCAGTCCTCAAGGAGTCACGCCATGTCAGGTTTGCGATCGAGTCGACGGAGTTTTCTTGCGAGTCTGCCGCTGGTTCTCGGAGCAGGCGGCCTGACAAAGGCACTCGCAGACGGCCAACCGTCGGCTAGGAATCCTCGTGCGACTGACGGTGACGAGCGGTTCGAGCCGAACTGGGACGAACGGTTGACCGTGACGGTCGGGCAGAAGCAGGGTGACCTGGTTGGCAGCGATGACAAGGTGCTGCAGGCGGCGGTTGACTATGTGGCTCGGCTGGGTGGTGGGACAGTTAAGATCCTGCCTGGGACTTACACGCTGCGGAACGCGGTGTTTCTGCCGTCGCGAATCCGGCTGCTGGGCAGCGGCGAGGAGTCGGTCATCACGAAGATCGCATCCGAACGAATCGAACTGGCGGACGATTCAGACTGGTACGACCAGGAAATTACTCTGAAGCAGGGCGGCGGATTTCGCGTCGGAGACGGCATCGTCCTGCAGTCGAAGAATCCGCACGATGGCCGTAGTACGGTCATCAAGCGAACGCTCATCGCGAGGTCCGGGAGCCGGTTCAAGCTGAACGACGGGCTGCGTGAGAACCTGTGGCTGACGGGCAAGCCAACGTGCTCGTCGCTGTTCCCGCTGCTGACCAGCGAGTACACGGCGGACGTCGTCATCGAGAATCTGACGCTCGACGGCAACCGGACCAACAACGAGAACTTCAACGGCAACTACGGCGGCTGCGTCTTCCTGCAGGACTGCAACCGCTACACGTTTCGCGGCGTGACGGCTCGCAACTACAACGGCGACGGGATCAGCTTTCAGATCTGCCATGATGTCGTCGTCGAGAACTGCCATAGCCACGATAACGCGGACCTGGGAGTGCATCCGGGTTCGGGTTCGCAGCGGCCGCTGATCCGCAACAACCGCCTCGAACGGAATAATCTCGGCCTGTTCTGGTGCTGGGGCGTCAAGTACGGGCTCGCCGAGGGCAACCAGATCGATGGCAACCGCAGCTACGGCATCTCGATCGGTCACTGCGACACCGACAACGTGATGCGAGACAACGTCATCACCAACAGCGGCAAGGTCGGCATCCTGTTTCGTGACGATTCGCGCGGTCGGGACTTCTGGGCGAACAGGAACATCGTCGAGAACAACCGCATCCTCAACAGCGGCGGCGATGACGGAGTCGCAATCGACATCACCGGACAGACGAAAGACATCCGCATCGCCGGAAACGAAATCCGCGAAGACCGCGCTCCGATGAACCGGACAGGCATCCGCATCGCCGAAAAAGCCGGAACTGTCGCGCTCGACGGAAACACGATCGAAGGTTTTGCGAATCAGATCGTCGACCAGCGGCAGGCTTGATGGTCATCGCGAGCGTGCCTGCAGAGGTCTGCCACAGTCCAGAAGTTGCCCGGTCTGTTGCCGCTGATTGGCCGATCACGCTGGCGTCGGTATTCTCCGCCCGATGATTCAATGCCGAGGCTGATGGCCGGTCCCGGCACTCGCTGGCCAGCAGAGCACGCACTGACTGAGGAGTGGTTTTCGATGTCGACCGACGACAGGAAGCAGCGGATCGTGATCCT
>JAPOLP010000950.1 GCA_029977045.1 Planctomycetota bacterium | reverse complement strand
GATTTGCCGGCGTTTACACCGCGATGTTTCTCGAAAAGGCGATGACAGCCGCTTAGCGTGAGCGGATCGACGTCACGATCGTCAGCAACGAGAACTACATCGTCTTTCAGCCGCTGCTGCCGGAGGTCATCTCGGGCACAATCGAGACGCTGCACTGCATCACGCCGATCCGTCGGCTCGCCAAACGAGCAACACTTTACACGCGGCAGATCGAAGAGATCGATCTGAAACACAAAACCGTGCGGCTGGCTCCGGAGTACCGACCCAAACCGATCACGCTGGAGTTCGACCATCTGGTGGTCTGTCTCGGAACGCGGCTGAACTATGACCTTGTCCCGGGAATGCGCGAGCACGCGATCCCGTTCAAGTACCTTGGTGACGCGCTGCGGCTGCGGAATCAGGCTGTCGGAGCACTCGAAGAAGCGAGCGTCGAGACAGACCCCGAAGAACGGCGCAAGCTGCTGACGTTCGTCATCGGCGGCGGCGGATTCTCCGGCGTCGAGTGCATCGCGGAACTCAACGACTTCATGCGAAACGCTGTGAAGTCGTATCCGAACATCGACGAGCGTGATGTTCGCTGCGTCCTGCTGCAGAGTGCCGATCGGATTCTGCCAGAACTGGGTGAGGACCTCGCAGCCTACGCGCATCGGATCCTGGAAGATCGTGGCGTCGAGATTCGTCTGAACTGCCGGCTGAATGCGGTCTCGGCAGACGGAGCGATCGTCAGCGACAAGACGACAAAACAGAGCGAGACGATCCCGTCGCGCACGATCGTGACGACCGTCCCTGCCGCTCCGCATCCGCTGGTGACGTCGCTGCCGTGCGAACTCGATCGAGGCCGGATCAAAGTAACTGGCAACCTGGACGTCGCCGAATGGCCCGGCATTTGGTCGCTCGGCGATTGCGCGGCAGTGCCGCAGAAAGACGGCATCACGTCGCCACCGACAGCCCAGCACGCACTCCGGCAGGCGAAGACCTGTGCTCACAACATTCTCGCCACAATCCGCTGCCAGAAACTGAAGCCGTTCTCGTTTACAGGGCTCGGCAAGCTGGCGTCGCTGGGTCACCGTTCAGCCGTCGCTGAAGTGCTCGGAGTGAAGCTCAAAGGCGTGCTCGCCTGGCTGTTCTGGCGGACGATCTACCTCTCAAAGTTCCCCGGCTTCGACCGCCAGATTCGGATTGGCGTCGACTGGCTGCTCGACGTCCTGCTGCCGCGCGACATCACTCAGGTCCGAATCTTTCAGCCGGAAGCCGTCGTCTCGGAGCATTTTCACGCGGGTGAGATCATCTTTGACCAGGGCGATTTCGGCGACAAGCTGTACTCCGTCGTGCGAGGTACTGTCGAAATTGTCAAAGACGGCGAGGTTGTCGCTGAACTTGCTGAAGGCGAAGTTTTCGGTGAAATCGCTTTGCTGGAAGACAGCCCGCGAACAGCCGCCATCCGCGCCAAGACCGACGCCGACCTCATCAGCTTCTCACGCCCAGCCTTCAAGCAGATCGTGACGCACCTGCCCGGTGTGCGTCCGGCGATCGAGAGCGTCATGCAGAAACACGGCGTCGATACGTCGCGACTCCACACGCCGGATTAGCGTTTCACTCGCCAACCGACGCTCCGCTGACAACTCCTCTTGCTTAACGAAGAACCCATGCGCGCACTCCTGATTCTGCTTTCCCTGACGACGCTGAATTCGACTTTCGGCCAGGACACCCCGAACCCTCAGCCAGAAGTTCGCCGAGGCGGCCCGCGTGTCTTTGGGCAGCCAGTCGTGCCCAACGCAGACGACGTGCGGGCTTTTCCTGAGCCGACCGCCGGGTTCGATCAGAAGCGAGACGACGTTCCGCACGGCAAACTGGAGATGATCGAGTACGACTCGAAAACCGTCGGCACACGGCGGCGAATGAATGTCTACACGCCACCGGGCTACTCGACCGAGCGTAAGTACCCGGTGCTGTACCTGCTACACGGAATCGGTGGCGAGGAGACCGAGTGGCAACGCTACGCTCAGCCGGAAGTGCTGCTCGACAACCTGATTGCCGAGGGCAAGGCCGAGCCGATGATCATCGTAATGCCCAACGGTCGGGCTCAGAAAAACGATCGACCGGAAGGCAACATCTTCGCTGCCGCTCCGGCGTTCGCAGTCTTCGAAAAAGATCTGATCGACGATGTCATCCCGGCCATCGAATCCGGATACAGCACGCTGGCCGATCGAGAGCATCGGGCCATCGCTGGCCTGTCGATGGGCGGTGGGCAGTCGCTGAATTTCGGCTTCGCGCACCTGGACCGATTCGCGTGGATCGGCGGCTTCTCCTCGGCCCCGAACACGAAGCGACCGTCCGAACTGCTGCCTGATCCGAAGTCGGCCACTACGCTGAAACTCATCTGGCTTTCCTGTGGGAGTAAGGATGGCCTGTTCGGCATCAGCCAGGGCTTTCACTCGTACCTGAAGGAGAAACAGGTCCCGCACGTCTGGCACGTCACCGGCCGCGGCCACGATCCGCCGGAGTGGAAGCAGGCTCTGTACTACTTCGTTCAGAAGGTTTTTCGGAACGAAGCGTGAGCCGCGATCCAGGTCAGAAGACGTGCCACGCCTTGGCGTCGAACTCTTTGGCCAGTTCCGGATCCTTCGCCCTGGCCAGCAGGTCGTAGTAGGCGTACGGGTACTTGAAGACGTGCCCGATCCCCAGCGTCTTGTCTCCGCGTTTTCGCCAGTACTCCGCCTCGTCAGGACGCAGCTTGCTGAAGGCGTGATCCTTGATCTTGCGATCGCCCGGCTGCGGGCCTTTGCGAGTCACCGTGACGTACTTGCGGAACGCCATACGGCAACTCTCCGCCCACTCGATGTCGCCCATCGCGGCCAGCTCAACCAGCGCCTGCCCGAACGTCAGCATGTGGCCAGCGAAGCCCTGACCGAAGCCAACGAAGCGGTCAATCGAGTCGCTCGCTTCCTTCAGGATGT
>JAPOLP010000875.1 GCA_029977045.1 Planctomycetota bacterium | reverse complement strand
CCATCGCAGACAAACAACGCCAGCAGCGGGACAGCAAAGACTGCAATCAGGCGATTGATCCCTCCAAACTTGTCCGAAAGGAGCTGCCGGTTCGACATGGGCGTCGTCAGCAGGATGTCAAGCGTCTGACGCGATCGTTCGGAAGAAAACAGGGTTGCCGAGCGAGCGACAACAGCCATCGCGATGAAGCCTGTCGTCACAAAGAAGACCAGAGCCAGTTCCTCATCCGCACGGCGGCCTTCTTCGGTGACCCACCAGCAGCCAAGCAGGACGAGCAGGATTACTCCGACAGTGACGTATCGCCGATGCCGTACGCTACTGAGAACTCCGCTGAAGGTCTCTTTCCACAGCAGTGGTCGATCCATCGGCAACGGTCGGCCTGCAGTCAGCGTCTGCGGAGAGCGTCTCACGAATGACAGGAGCCGGCAGAGGCACGCATCGAGCTTGCCGAGTATCCACTTCGCCCGGCCGGCTCCGTCGAGCGGGACCGGTCGCGTCAGATAGAACCGTGACAGGGCAACCGCTCCGAACGAAACCAGCAGCAGCGGCAGTGTGAACGGGACGAGTGCAGTCAGGGATGTCCCTCCTGAACGAATCAGGACGTCAAAGACCGCCGGTGGGAACATAAACTCTTCGTGACGGATCCGAATGATCCTGACTTCCTCAATCAGCACAGGTGCCAGAATGATCAGAAGTCCGACAGCACATGTCAGCAGGTAGGCCGCGATGGTGCTTCGGCAGAGGGTCGACGCCAGAACCGAAATCGCGATGACGTGAAACGACGCCAGAAACAGCAACCAGACGGTTCCGAGCAGCACGTGGTCATCGACTCCGCCCAGCGAATACGCGAACGCAAGGATCGGCAGCGACAGCAGCACCAGTGACGTCATCAGGACCAGGCGGCTGAGAATCTTCTCGAACACGATCGTCCACGGGCCGAGCTTCGTCAGCAGCAGCAGGTCGAGCGAGTTCCGCTCACGTTCGTCCGTGATCGCTCCGCACGAAAGCAGCGGCAGCAGGCCGTAGATCCCGATGAACAATGTGTAGACGACCGCTTCCAGAAGTTCCCGCCCGCTTCCCAGCAAGGCAAATGGATTCTGTGCGCGTCCGTGACGTCGCAACTGCTCGGCAAGTACGATCAAAGCGACCGCCGTCAGCCCAACCGCCGCCGACATCCGGATGATGTATGTCGACCGCCGCTGAGCCTGCTGCAGCATCTCACGAGTCAGCAGCGGCAGTCCAAATCGGGAAAGGCCCATGCGCAAACGCTCGTTTGAAGTTATGGCGCCGGCAGTCGCACGAGTCGCTGATCGTAACGCAAGCACTGCAGAGAAACGACAACTGAGCAGGCATCGTAGACGAGGTCACCGCCAGTCAGGCCAACGCTACCAGTGATGCCGCTCGATCATCTGACGGACCACTTCTGCCCGGTCACCGGTCGCTTCGAAGATTTCGAGCTGCTGCTTCGCGCCAGTATTCATCGGGATGTTGGCCAGCGAGGCGAGTTCGTCCGCGCAGTGCAGTTCCTCGGCCGTCGGCATCAGGCGTTCCGTCAGGCGCTGGACACGATCCTGGACGGAGTGCTGCTGGTAGTTGTCGCTGCTGACCAGCTGTGCCTCGGCGCCGAACCGCATCGCCCGCCACTTGTTCTGCTGGACCATCATCGGGTGGTAATCCCGCTGATAAGTGCCCTCGTCAACGTCTCGAGAGATTCCGGTTACCAGACACTGCACCAGCGACGTGATCGCGAGAACGTGATCGAGATTCGGCGGCATGTCGCAGACGCGGACCTCGACCGTTCCGAAGTTGTGGTGCGGTCGGATGTCCCACCAGATCTCGCGGATCGAGTTCATGAAGCCGGTATCGATCAGGTGGTTGATCAGCCAGACGTACTCGCTCCAGTTACGCATCTGCTGCGGCAGGCCGGCGGTCGGCAGACCTTCCATGATTTTCGAGCGGTTCGACTGCAGCCCCGTCGCCCGGCCTTCCCAGAACGGCGAGTTCGCTGACAGCGACAGTAGCAGCGGCAGGTATCGCATCAGGCGTTCGCAGACGTTGATCGCCTTGTCACCCGTATCGACACCGACGTGAATGTGCAGCCCGAACGTCACGAGCTGCCTCGCGACGTCCTGCATCAGGTCAACCAGTCGGTAGTAGCGGTCGTTGACCGTGACGATCTGATCCTGCCACGACGAAAACGGATGCGTCGCCGCCCACAGCAGCTTGATGCCCAGTTTGTCGGTGACATTCTCGACGGCGTCGAGCTTCGCTGTCAGATCTGCCCGGACATCGGCCACCGTGTTGCAGACCCCGGTGTTGATCTCAAGGTAACTCTGCATCAGCTCGGGCTTGACGACGTCCTGCATGTCCGCGGGCATGGCCGCCAGCACATCCTCGATCCGGTTCGTCAGCGCGAACGAATTCGCATCAACGAGTTGCAGCTCCAGTTCGACGCCCAGCGAGGGCCGTTCATTCCGGGTGAATTCGAGAGTCGGCATTCCGCCCTTCCTCCACAGGGATCGGCGGGCCTCCTCGAACAACGCCACCAATCAGACCGTTCCCGCCAGCGAGATGCTAGCTCGACACAGAATCAACAGCCAGATTCACTCCCACGCATCGTCGCTGTGGGCATCGGCCAGACTGAAAAACTGAATCGAGAACGGATACTCCCAGGTTTCGCCGCCATTTGCCTTCAAGGCAGAAATGATCGGAAAGACGATTCCGAGCACACCGATCACTGGCAGCAGGATGAATCCAATGCCGACAAACGCGAGGAGGAACGCCCCCACCAGGTAAATCAGCTCAGAGATCACCCAGTTCATGACGATCCGCCCGTGCCGATCAAGCGACGGCAGATCATCCTTGAGGATCTGCTAGATCAGAATCGGCACGACGAAGCCAAGCACCGGAGCGATGTACCCGGCAAATTGCGACAGGTGCAGCACCATCGCCCACTCGTTTTCAGACAGCCAGCCAGACATCGAGTTTCGGGCCCGCGACTGAGAGCCGTCGCGACGAGCTTCCCTGCGCGGGCCGGAGTCGTCGTGAAAGTCCCCCGCCCCCGGGGCCTGCCAGCCATCATGTGACGCGTTCGGACTGGCGGACTCGAAGTACGCCCCCGCAGTCCCGCCGGCTGTCGGCCCGGTCTGGGACTGTCCCAGAGCGGCCGCCTTCGCCTGAGCATATTCCTCGTCAGTCAGATCCCCGGCGGCGT
>JAPOLP010001089.1 GCA_029977045.1 Planctomycetota bacterium | reverse complement strand
TCCGTTTCTGTCGCTCTCAGCCGGCAACGGTGGAATCTCCTACACTCGGTCGGGCGTGCAGATTCCATCCGAGTCGCGACCGTCGCGCGTGTTCGCCACGCTGTTACTGGAAGGCTCGGCGCAGCAGAAGGCCGATCAGATGCGGCGGATCAAGGACGGCCAGAGCATCCTTGATCTCGTCAACAGCCAGGTGAAGTAGATTCAGAAGAAGTCAGGCCGGGCCGATTCCGAGACGCTGGACCAGTACTTCACGAGCGTCAGAGAACTTGAACAGCGGATGGTCGCCGCCGAAGAATGGGCGAAGCGTCCGAAGCCCGTCGTCGATCAGAAGCCGCCGAAGGACATTGAGGACCGGGCCGACTTCACCGGTCGAATGGAGCTGTTGTTCGATCTGATGGCTCTGGCGATTCAGACGGACTCAACGCGTCTCATCACACTGAAGGGGGCTGGCGGGGCCGAGGTCGTCAATCTGAAAGGCGTCGACGACGGCTGGCACAACCTCAGCCATCACGGTCGCGACCCGGGGAAGATCGAACAGCTCGGCATCATCGAACGCGAAGAGTTCCGGCTGTTCGGCGAGTTCCTCAAGAAGCTCGACGCGATCAAGGACGGCGACGTAACGCTGCTCGACCAGACCGCGATCCTGCTCGGCTCGAATCTTGGCAACGCGTCGAGCCACAACAACTCGAACCTGCCGATCGTCGTCGCTGGCGGCCGCTTCCAGCACGGTCAGCACCTGGCCTTCGACGAAGCCAAAGCTCCACCACTCGCCAACGTCCTCGTCTCATTCCTGCAGCATCTGAATCTGGAAGTTGACCAGTTCTCGACCGGAACGGGTACACTGACGGGTCTGTCGTAATCAGGCGTCAAACTCGTCTGTCGTACAAGACGAATCGAACAGGAGAAGCTCGATGAGCACTGCTGACGTGGGAACCCGCCACACCGCGGACGAACTGCTGGAGATGCCGGACAGCAAATCGTTTGAACTGGTCGATGGTCTTTTGGTGGAGCGAAACATGGGCCTGGAATCGAGTTGGATCAACGCGCAGATGCTCATTCTGCTGGGAGTTTATTTGCAGGGCAAAGACCTCGGACGTGTGTTTGACTCAGAGGCAAGCTATCAGTGCTTTGGCGACGATCGGGAGACTGTGCGGAAACCCGACGTTTCGTTCATTCGCAAAGGCCGGCTTCCCAACGAAACACTGACGCGGGGGCATTCGCAAATACCTCCCGACTTCGCAATCGAAGTCGTTTCACCCAACGACCGCGTCTACGAGTTGCAGTCGAAGGTCGCCGACTACCTGGCGGCAGGCGTCAGCCTCGTCTGGGTCGTCAACCCAGCCGATCGGTCGGTCACGGTCTACTCGCGGGAATCTGACCAGCCGGTTGTGGTACGTGAAGGCAGCGAGTTGACCGGCGGTGATGTTCTGCCTGAGTTTCGATGCTCGGTGAGCAGCCTTTTTCCGCCGGGGAAAAAATGAAACGGTTGCCGGAACGGCGCGGAGCTTGTTTCGGCCTACTCTGCTGCCAGACAGAACTTTGTTGCCGGGTCCTCCCTTAGACAAACCTCAACAGGACGAACGACCTTGCTGACTCGAATCCTCTTACTGGCTGCCGCTGCAGTTTCTCTCGCTTCAACTTCTGTTTCTCTCGCGGCTGACGGTGACTACTCGCTCGCTGCGAACATTCTGTATCGCGATGGCGACGATCTGACGGAGTATCAGAAGGAACGCTGCCGGCTCGACGTTTACTACCCGGCGAAACAGAAGCAGTTTGCGACTGTTGTCTGGTTTCATGGCGGTGGGCTGAAGGCGGGGAATCGGTCGGTACCGAAGGGGCTCAAGGAGCAGGGGATTGCCGTTGTCGCGGTCAATTACCGGCTGCACCCGCAAGTCAAAGCTCCGGTGTATATCGAGGACGCTGCTGCGGCGGTTGCCTGGACGTTTCGGAATATCGAGCAGTACGGCGGGGCTCGCGATCGCATCTTTGTCAGCGGGCATTCAGCAGGTGGGTACCTGACGAGCATGGTCGGGCTCGATAAACGCTGGCTGGCGGCGCATCAGATTGACGCGAACGAGATCGCCGGGCTGATTCCTTACAGCGGGCACACGATCACGCACTTCACCGTGCGGGATGAACGAGGCATCGACGGCAAGCAGCCGGTCGTCGACGACCTGGCTCCGTTGTTTCATGTGCGGAAAGACGCGCCGCCGCTGCTGCTGATCTCCGGCGACCGCGAACTCGAAATGCTGGGCAGGTACGAGGAAAACGCGTACCTGTGGCGGATGATGCAGGTTGTCGAGCATCCCGATACGACGCTTTACGAACTCGATGGCTAC
>JAPOLP010000141.1 GCA_029977045.1 Planctomycetota bacterium | reverse complement strand
CTGTACCACCTTCTCGAAAGGCTTCTTCATGGCCACTCAGACAACCCGTCGTGACTTTCTGAAATCAGCGTCCGCTCTGGCAGCCGCCGGGACGGCACTGCCTTACTTCGCCTGGAGCGAGAAAGCGTTCGCCAACGAGTCACCGAACTCGCGGCCGCGGATCGGCTGTATCGGCGTCGGCAGTATGGGCACCGGCGATGCTCACGGGCACGCAGGGTTCGGCGACATTCTGGCCGTCTGCGACGTCGATTCGCGGCACGCTGACCGGGCTAAGAACGACGAGCGAATCGGCAAGGGCAAAGCCGACGCGTACGGCGATTACCGCCGCGTGCTGGAACGCGACGACATCGACGTCGTCAGCGTCGTCACTCCGGATCACTGGCACGTCAAGATCGCCATCGAAGCTCTGCAGGCCGGCAAGCACGTCTTCTGTCAGAAGCCGCTGACGCTGACGCTCGAAGAAAACCAGCTCATCCGCAACGCCTGTCGCAAGTACAGCGACCGCGTCTTTATCGTCGGTACGCAGCAGCGTGACTCGCGGAATCTGTTTCTGCGAGCGGTCAACATGGTCCAGAAAGGCCTGCTCGGCGACATCACGAAAGTGACGGCCAGCATCGGCGGCGGTGATGTCGGCGGCCCGTTCCCGGTTGCGGAGGTTCCGAAGGAACTCGACTGGGACTTCTGGCAGGGGCAGACACAGCCGGTTGACTACCGCGAGAAACGCTGTCACTACCAGTTCCGCTGGTGGTACGAGTACTCCGGCGGCAAGTTCACCGACTGGGGGGCTCACCACGTCGACATCGCCACCTGGGCGATCGGCCAGGCCGGCGACGGCCAGGGCCCGACCGAGATCGACGGCACCGATGCGAAGCACCCCGTCGAATACAAGGACGGCTACGCGACGGCCGACGACAGCTACAACACGTCGCACGACTTCAACGTGATCTGCAAGTTCGGCGACACCGAGATGCACGTCACCAGCCGCGGCGACAATGGCATCACGTTTGAAGGGACGAAGGGCCGCATCTTTGTGAACCGGGGCAAGATCACCGGCAAGCCGATCGAAGAGAACTGGGACGAGGGCAAGTTCACCGACGACGACCTCCGGGCTCTCTACAAAGGCAAGCAGCACGAAGGCCACAAGAACAACTTCTACCGCTGCATTGCCGAAGGCGGCCTGCCGGTCTCGGACGTTTACACTCACGTCCAGGCCATGGCGACCTGCCACCTGAGCGCCATCGCCGCCCGCCTGGGCCGCAAGATCACCTGGGATCCGAAGGCCGAAAAGATCGTCGGCGACGACCAGGCCGCCGCGTTCTTCGCCCGCACGCCCCGCAAGGGCTTTGAGATTCCTCGCGTCTGATCGCGAATTGATTTGATTGACAACTCGCGGGCACGCTCCGCTAACCAGCCGAGCGTGCCCGTTTTTGTTGTACGCGTTGACCGGGTGGCCGGGGCTGGAGCGAGGAACGAGCGAAGCCCCGGCCACCCATGCGGGCCAGCTTCGGAACGTCTGAGCAGAAAGTGCTGCACTTCGCAGCCTCACACATCCGGCGTCGAATACAGTGTCTTTCCTGCGACTTTGATTTCGACGTCGACGAGGTACTCGCGAATCGTGTCGAGATTCGGTTCGACGCCGAGACCCGGAGTTTCCGGCAGCCGGACGAGACCGTCGTCTCCTCGGGCCAGTTCGTTGTGGTAGAGGTTAACGGCCAGCCGGGTTGCCTCGACGGGGTATTCGCAGATCGGCCACTGCGACATACCGGCAAACGGAGCCAGCGACGCACTCAACGCCAGATGCGTCGTGAAGGTGTGGTTGACGAATCGGACTCCCGTTTCGGCGGCGTAGTCAGCAACAGCTTTGGACGGGCCGATGCCACCGATCCGGCCAGTGTCGATCTGCACGAAGGAGATCTTTCCGTAGTGGATCAGATGCCGGGCCATGTGGAAGTTAAAGGCGCCCTCGCCGCCAGCGATCGGCACTCCGTCGCTGGCTTCGGCCAGCTCGCGGTAAGCCGACAGAGCGTCGCCGATGAACGGTTCCTCGAACCAGTAGACGTTGTTGTCGTGCAGAGCCGGCAGCCGGGCCTTGGCCTGAGCGACGTCGTCGACCCACACCGTTCCGGCATCGACCATCAGGATGCCGTCGCTGCCGAGTCCCTCGCGCGCGGCCGCGACCTGATCGCGATCGTGTTCGACCGACAGCCGTCCGTAGTTGCCCCAGCCAAACTTGACGGCGCGGTAACCCTGCTCGCGCGAGGTGCGGGCTTTCTGCAGAGTCTCTTCCGGAGTGTCGCCGAAAAGCTGCGACGCGTACGGCGTCTTCGGCTCAGCTCGTTCGTATCCCAGCAGCTGATAAACAGGCTGCTTTTCCCACTTGCCGAGCAGATCCCAGAGGGCGATCTCCAGACCGGAAAACGTATGGTCGGTCTGCGCGATATCGAGCCCACCGGCCCGGACTCGTTCGCTCAACGCGGCGATGTCCTGCGGACTGTCGACCGTCTGGCCGAGCACCAGTTCGCGAACGCTCTTGCACGCCGAGTGCGACTTCGGCGTCACCCAGTTCGCGATCGACACCAGCGGCGACGCTTCGCACTCACCCCAGCCGGTCAGTCCGTCCGCTCGCACACGAACCAGCAGCGTGTCCTGGCTCCCGTCCCCGATATCACGAATTTCCGGCATCGCCAGGTAAAAGAAGTCGACGTCTTCAATCTTCATGGGGAGTCACTGTCAAACGGTAGAAGGGATCAGAATCCGCTCGCGGAGTCTGTACGCCAGCGATTCAGCGTGCAAACGGCGGCTCGGTAGAGGCTGGAAGACGTCCACGATCGTGCTCAGGCCTGCGGCGCCACGTTGCTGCTGCGAGCGATTGGAGCCTCAGGCATTCTTCCGAACCGGCAGCGTAAACTTGCATGTCACACCGCGATGAGGGTGCGGCACCATGCGGATGTGTCCGCCGTGTGTTTCAATAATCGTGCGGCAGATCGCCAGCCCCATGCCCATGCCTTTTGACTTGGTTGAATAGAACGCGTCGAAGACTTTGTCGGCGGCGTCCTCGGGCATACCAGGGCCGAAGTCGCGGACGGAGACTTCGACGAAGCGATCTGACTCTTCGCGAGCGGCCAGTTCTAACCGACGTGGTGCCGACTGGCACTCACTCAGCGCATCGACGGAGTTGTGGACCAGATTGACAAGCACCTGTTCGATCTGCACCCGGTCTGCGTAGACCTCGCGCAGGGACTCTGGAATGTGGATGTCGACCGAGATTCTGTTGTCCGCCAGCTCCTGGTGAAGCAGCGACAGAGTTTCTTCAAACAGCACGTCGATCCGACACGGCGTCTGCTGAAACTCTTCCTTCCTGACGAATTTCCGGATGCGGTCAACGATGGCTCCCGCACGAAGAGTCTGCTCAGAAAGGCTCTTCAGGTTGCTGGACACTCGTCCGTAGTCAACCGGGTCAGCCTTGAGCCGGGAAATGGTTGCCTCGGCCAGCAAAGAGATCGCGGCAAGCGGCTGGTTCAGTTCATGAGCGAAGCCAGTGACCATCTCGCCGGCCATCGCGAGCCTGTTGGAATGGGCCAGCATTTTCTCATGCCGCCGGGCCTCTTCCTGCAGTCGTTTGCGATCGGTGACGTCTTCGATAATGACCAGGTGCTGTTTTGAAACTTCCTGTGATTTCTTGATGGCGGAAACAGTCAGTTGCACCCAGATCAGGTCACCATTCCTGTGGTACAGCCGTTTCTGCATCGTGAAATCGGCGATCTCCCCCGAGAGCAACCGACCCATGTTGTCCCGGTCTGCCTGCAGGTCGTCGGGGTGAGTGATCTCCATCCACGTTCTGCCAATCAGTTCGTCCCGCGAATAGCCAATGAGTTCCGTGTACTTCCGGTTGACCTCAGTGAACCTCCCGGTTTCCGATTCCAGGACGCCGACGGCGACACCAGCCTGCTCAAAGAAGGATCGAAATCGCTGTTCGCTCTCCAGCAACTCCTGATGAGATTCCTCCCCGGATTTCATCAGCAGATAAATGAGCAACATGCCGCCCCCGGACCAGCAGCCCAGTAGGACGTTCTTCAGAATCCTTCGTGAACTGGTCTCCCTGCCGATCACCGGCAGATCGTTCCACGTCTTGACACTCCCGCAGAGATCCAGAAGCAGGTCGGCACAGACCGCAGTGATCAGGAAGAAAAAGACGGTCTTCACGAGACGCGACGCAGCGATTTCGCGACAACGGCGAACCACGAGCAGAACGACGGCGACAACGGAGACGAAACTCAGCGTCGCCTCGGTGAACCCCGACAGCAGTTTCAGGTCTTCGGCGATACGCAGCAGGACCAGCCACGCGCCTAACAGCGCAAAGCCAATCACAGCAAACCGCACCGCGTTACCTTTTGGGGACTCGACGTGCATTTTCGCCCTGGGGAAGGAGAGCACAGATCAGAAGAGGCCCAGTCATCGGAACGCGGGCTTTTTACAGCTTCCCTTTACCGAGGTCCATGACCGACAAGATCCCTCAACTGTTGCTGCAGCCCCTTTCGGACATCAGATATACAGGCCGCCACAATGCCGCAGGGATTCCGTTCCTTCAGGCAGACCGGCTGTTGCACCGATTCGACTGCCCACGCACACTTGCAAACAAATGTTCGCCCGCAGCGAGACCGAACTTCGGAAGAGGACTGCAGAATGATCGTCGTACAGTGTGCGGCGTGCCAGGCACGCATCAAGGCAAAAGACAGTTACGCCGGACGTCAGGTCCCCTGCCCGCAATGCAAGTCGCCGATTCAGATCCCGCTGGTGAATCCTGCAGACGATGCTGGCTCAACGCCGGATCAGTCGTCAGCGGAAGCAACCGCTGGTAACTCGGCTGCCGCTGCTGAGTCGCCTGCATCGCCTGAAATCGGCACGCCTCAGTTTCCGATCGAAAACGTCCCGCCAGTCGTTTCTGAAAGCCCCGTTGCTCCCGCTTTTCCGGCCCCGGACGCCGCTAACGTCGCCCTGCCGGACGTGACCGGCGGCAGCTCTCCCAGCAACGCAGCACCAGGTCAGACCGAACCGCTCCCATTCAACAGTGGCCCGAGCGTCAGTAGCTCGTACAAGCGCCGGCAGAGAGGTTCTGGCGGCTTCTTCATTACCGCCTTGTTCTTCATCGCAGCCTCTGGCGGAGCGGCCTGGTGGTTTGGGCTGTTCGATAAACCCGCTCCGCAGATCGCACTCGGTAAGGTCAGCGATCAGAACGTCGTCGAGGGCAACAAACTGTCTGTCGTGATCCCGGTGAAGAATCGGAAGGAACTGGACGACCTGAAGTTTGAACTGATCGACGGCCCGGAAGCCGCCAGCGTCGATTCGACGGGTTCGTTCGCGTGGCTGCCTGGCGAGTCCGACGGACCGGGCAACGTCTCCGTTCGCATCAAAGTGTCGTTCGGCGACGTCTCGAAAGATGTGAAGTTCGGAGTTTCAGTCGCCGAGGACAATCAGCCCCCCGAAGTGGCAAAGATCGAAACGGTCGACGTGAAGCCCGGCGGCGACATCAAACTGACTGCCACGGCGAAAGATGCCGACCTGCCTGCGGTCGCGCTGGCTTACGAGCTGTCAGAGGATGCTCCGCAGGGAGCGACGATCAACGCCGAGACCGGCGAGTTAACCTGGACGGCTGCCGACGACGACGAAGGCACGAACGTCGTATTTTCGGTCATCGCCAGGGAGGTCGTACCGGAGTCGCTCGGCTACGAGCCGTTGTCTGCGGAAAGCGTTGTCACAATCCAGGTCGCGCCGCTGGCCGATCCCTATCGCCGCCTGCTCGTCGGCCTCCGGCGCCGCGCCGTCGCCTATGAAGAACAGACCGGAACCGACGCCCTGCCGTTTACTGGCAAGCGTCGTCTTCTGCAGATCGCCGATCAGACAGTGTCGTGTTTCGAGTACGAGTCGTCAGACGCCGTCGCCGCCGATGTTCTGCGTATCAACGAATCCGAAGGCCGGCTCTTCGATCAGAAGTGGGATCGTGACGACGCCTTAAACGTCTATCAGGACGGAACGCTGCTCGTCGCGACAATCGGCACGAGCCCCGATACTCAGCGGCTGCTCGAATTCCTGCTCAATCCGCCGTTCGCCGTCGTCGCGAAAAAGACCGACCCGACTCCCGAAGTTCGCCAGCCGCCGGAACTCGTCGCCGCACTTGCCGAGCTGTACGAGGCTCGCGATCCGCGGGCGAAGAAGAAGCGGATGCTCTTCAGCCTGACCGAATACAACGCCGTGCGCAAGGTCTTCGCCGAGCAGTTCGCGAAGAAGCACAACAGCGACATTCGCCAGGCGTTTGGTGACGACTACGACGACCTGATGGCGTGGCTCGGCGAGAAGAACGACTTCCGCGAGGAGCTGTTCACCGCGTTCAAGCCGCAGGACGACGTCAAAGCCGGCCTGACTCTGCTGAAAGAGATCCGCGCGAAGTTCCCCAAAGACATTGAACGCTACGGTTCGCTGGCGATCGCGACGGCGGTCACCTGGGATAAGGAACACGGCGGCGTGTACGAGTACGGCAGCCACCAGCAGCGGACGCATTCGATCATGCCGGCGGACCTTGCCGTCGCACTCGACAACTTCGAGTACCTGGTCAAAACTGAATCCGTCATGCAGGGCCGGATTCAATTCGTGCCCTGGGAGTTCCTGACGCTCGTCGTCAATCACCGCACGCCGCTGCGCGAACGCGAGTGGGCTCTGCAGAACTACGTGCCGCAGCGAGTCATGTTCGGCAAATGTTACTCGGACGTGCCGTACGATCATGAGATGCTGGAAACCAGCAGCAAGGTCTGCAGACTCGACGGCAAGGACTACAATCTGCCGAACATCCGGCAATTCGGCGGCGTATGTGCAATGCAGGCCGACTTCGCGGCGCGGGTCGGTAAAAGCATCGGCGTTCCAGCTGCGTACGTCTCCGGCGATGGCCGCTACGGCGGAGCAGGCCATGCCTGGGTCATGTGGGTTGAACTCAAGGCCGTCTCCGCCCGCAGTATCTCGTTCTCTCTGGAGTCACACGGTCGTTATCGAGGAGACCGCTACTACGTCGGCGATCTTCGCGATCCACACACGGGAGAGCGGATCACCGACCGCCAGCTCGAACTGAAGCTGCACCAGGTCGGCATGGATGCCGCCGCGAAGCGCCACACCGAACGAGTGATGCTGCTGTATCCGGAGTTGTCGGAAGAATTGAAGTTCGGATTCGACGAGCACATCGACTTCATCACGCAGACGCTCGAATTAAATCCCTGGAACGAAGCCGCGTGGGCGGCTCTGTCCCAGGTCGCCGTGCATTCGCGGGCGCTCGATAAGATTCAGACAAAGACGATGACGACAGCTCTAAACCAGTTGTTCGTCAACTTCGCAGCATTTCCCGACTTCACGTTGACGATCTTCGAGGACCTGATCGCCTTCGAGCCCGACGAAGCCAAACGCGTCAAACTGTGGTACCAGCTACTCGACGTGTACTCGGCAGCGGAACGTCCCGACCTGGGCTTCAAAGCGCTGATGCGTCTGACAGAAACGCTCGTCAAATTGCAGCGAGACAACGAAGCCATCCAGGCCCTGGCCGTTGCCATTCAGAAGTACCCGGACGAAGGGCAGTTCGTCCCCGGAATGCTGGACGCTCTGGAAAATCTGGCTGCAGGGGTCGACGGCTCCCAGTCTGCAATGGTCGCGTTCTACAGTGCCTTTCTGCCAAAGATTCCGCAGAAGCGAGGCAGTGCTCCCAGCGAATACTGCATGCAGATGTACGAACGCGGCATCAAGATCTTCCAGTCCGCCGGCCAGCCACAACTCGCCCAACCCTGGCAGGCCCAGCTTCAGACGCTTCAGGCGTCGAAGTAGGTCAGAGCTGAAACACCGTTTCTGAAGGAACGTTCGATGGACGAAACAGGATTGTCAGAGGCCGCTGAAGTGCTCGAGGACGCTGAGGCAATTGAGCCTTTCCAGGTTTCGTTTCTCAGTTGGATAATTGAGTCATTGCCGGGGCCGTTATTGCTGCTGTTGCTGCTCTCCGGTGTGATGTGCTTCATCGTCGCGCTGATTCTGGTGCGCCGAGGGGAAGGCCCATTCGCCGCAGCGGCACTCGTTCTTATCGTGAATGTGCCGGTATTCATCGGCGTTTTCGCCGGAATGTATGGATCGCTAAGTGCGTTGCGGGCGGTCGCGTTGAGTGTGGGAACTCCCAAGCCATCGGAAGTGGTGGCCATTGTTGTAGCTGTGCTGCTTGGGCCGCTTCTCGGCATCCTGCTGGCACTGCCTGGGTACGCCGTCGCCGCCAGTGGAGCGTATCTGCGAGCCATTCGCAGTGATGCGGAGCGGAACGACGCGAGATTCAACTGATGGGAGTCAGGAACCAGTCCGGGCCAACTCGACGGTGCCCAGCAAGCCCTTCAGGAGAGTCGAGAGCGGAAAACAGGCCGACTCGCGATTCCTGAATCTGCAACTGATGGCCCGAAAATTCGCAGCGTGCAAAAAAAAACGCCCTGCGGCCATTTGGCAGCAGGGCTTGATGAGAGTGGACGGGGGCGGGATCGAACCGCCGACACCAGGATTTTCAGTCCTGTGCTCTACCAACTGAGCTACCCGTCCAGTGCGGAGAACCGGATGCCTTAACAAGGCAGAGGTCAGTGCCAGATAACGACTTACGCCGAACTGGCTACCGCGAGGGGCGGAAATCTAGCCGATGGCACTAACCGATGCAACGCTCGGATGGCGAACTTGCCTGTCGTCCGCCCACTTGAGTGACGAATGACACGGTCAGACACGTTCTGGCGGATTCCGCTCGATTCTGAGCGGCTGCCGTCGCGGGAGAAAGTCTCTCGTAGCGAAAGTCGCGCAGACTTTCGGCAGCGTGCGACGAACTGCGATCAGGCCTCGGACAGCAGTTTCAAAGCTGCGTCTTTCAGGCCGGCATTGACCGAAATGCCGTTGTTCGAGTGGATGCTGATCTCGCCTGCGAAGTCGACGAAGTGGCCGCCGGCCTCCTGCATGATCGGGACCAGCGGGGCGCAGTCCCAGGGATTCAGCAGCGGGTCGACCATCAGGTCGGCGCGACCGGTTGCGACGAGAATGTGACCGTAGCAGTCGCCCCAGCCGCGGCTGATCTGCGCGGCATTGCAGAACCGTTCAAACGCCGCCTGCCGACCGACTCGCGACCAGCCCTGAATCGTCGTCGTGCAGAACGTCGCTGCGGAAAGATCACGGACGTCTGAAACGCGAGCTGGTCGCGGAGCATTTCCGCCGACCTGCCAGAACGCTCCGAGCCCGCGTGCCCCATAAACGACTTCGCCAAGCGCCGGCAGTCGACACACACCGAGTACCTGCTCGTCACCGAATTCGAGACCGATCAGAGTTCCAAACAGCGGTACGCCGTGAATGAACGACTTCGTGCCGTCGACGGGGTCAAGGATCCAGCGCCAGCCGCTGCTGCCTGCGGACTCGCCGAATTCTTCACCGAGCACCGCGTCGGCTGGATACGCGTCGGCGATCAACTCACGGATCAGTTGCTCGGCTCCGCGGTCAGCCTCTGTCACCGGCGATGCGTCGCGTTTGCGGTCGACGGCAAGTTCCGGCGACTGGTAGTGGCTCATAATGAACTCAGCAGCCCGCTCGGCAGCATTGAGGGCAAACGCGAGCCGGGATTCGAGTTCGGCAGTTTCAGCAGTGGTCATGGGGAGTCTGTCTGAATCAAGTGCGGAGTGCGGTTCTGCGGTGACACCAGAATTTTCAGTCCAATGCTCAACGAAGCTCATTTTCGAGGCAGTCACAGGCCACGGATGAAACACTGATTGAACACAGACTGGTCGATCGACTCATCCGTGTTCTTTCCGTGGCTACTGGATTTGGACTACTCGGCCTTTTCGGCGGATTTCAGCTTCTCAGCGAAGACCATCTTCACCTTTTCGACCTTCGGCACGATCACCGCTCGGCAGTACGGAGCCCGGCCATTCAGCTCGAAGTAGTCCTGGTGGTAATCCTCGGCTTCGTAGAACTTCTCGAACGGAGTAACTTCGGTAACGATCGGATTCGAGAACATGCCTGACGTGTTGAGTTCCGCGATGACCTTTTCAGCAGTCTGCTTCTGCTCATCCGAGTGATAGAAAATCGCGG
>JAPOLP010000844.1 GCA_029977045.1 Planctomycetota bacterium | reverse complement strand
CGTTGATCGCTCCGCGATCGAAACGGAACTCAGACACGCTGGCCTGAGTGTGTGGTCAAACGTATTGTTTCAGCGGTTTTCGTGACCGTTGAGAAGCACTCACGCCCTGATTCGAATTGGTTGCTGCGAGAGATCGAGGCACGTTTCGATCGCGGAGCGATCAACGACTTTCTGCGGGCTGCCGGCGATGCTTGGAGAACTCTTTGACCCAAAGGCTGAAGTGCTTGTGCATGAGCGGCTCCGGCCTCACTGGTCTCAGGCCGGGGCAATTGTGTTTGTGACGTTCCGCACCAGAGACTCGATTCCGAAGTCAGTGCTCGACCGCTGGGAGCGAGAAAAGAATGACTGGATGCAGCGGCGGGGACATCCGGCGGATCGACACTGGTCGGAAATTCTGCCGGAGTTGCCGCCGTCTGATCGCAACGAATTCCGCCGTCATTTCAATCGCTGCCGCGAAGACTGTCTCGATAACTGTCTGGGCCATTGTCTGCTGCGACGCCCAGAACGTGCTCAAATCGTTGCGAACTCCCTGCTGCACTTCGATGGCGATCGGTATCGCATGGGTGACTTTGTCGTGATGCCGAATCATGTGCATCTGCTGGCAGCATTTCCGACCGAAGATGCCATGAAGAAGCAGTTCGACTCGTGGCTCCACTACACGGCGTTTCAGATCAACAGGCAAATGGGAGACTCGGGACGGTTCTGGCAGCAGGAACCGTTCGATCACATTGTCCGCAGCGTTGACCAGTACGAGTACCTCAGGGCGTACATCGCGGAGAATCCAGCAAAGGCCGGCCTGTCTGCGGGCGAGTTCCTCTATCGAAGGTACGAGGGATAGTCGTTGATCGCTCCGCGATCGAAACGCAGCCTCAGTAGCGGTAGTGCCGCAATCCGGTTTCAATCCGGGCACAACAAGCTCAGGATGTCGTCGCCGCCTGAGGTGGAGCCCAGCCGACTCGGCAGGCTGTGATAGACAGGTTGGCGTTTCGTTCGCGGAGCGAACAACGACTTTCAGGGAACGACTTATGGTCTCCAGGTTTTGTAATTCGACTCTCACGGACCAACGTTGTGTCCTCGTGATGGCTTTTTTGCTGATTGCCGGTGTGGCTGCAGCTCAGGATCAGCGTGACGCTGCCCCAGCGACGATCGCGCAGGAGTTTGATGGTTCGGTTAAAGGCCTTCTGCGAAAATTCTGCGTCGACTGTCACAGCGTCGACAATATGGAGTCCGGAATTCGCGTCGATCATCTCGACGGGACTCTGCCGGAACGCTCGCTGAAACTGTGGGAGGGGATTCGGCGGAATCTTGATGAGGCGACGATGCCTCCGAAGGAGTCCGACCAGCCGACGGACGCCGAACGTGCGGCGATGATCGACTGGATCGATCGCGGCTTCGCGATGGCGAGGTCGCGGCCTGACGAGAAGAACGGTTCGGCGCGGCGGCTCACGGTCACGCAGTATCAGAACACGCTGCGGGACCTGCTGGGAATTGACGAAAACCTGACGGATATCCTGCCGCCCGACGCGGTTTCAGCGGACGGGTTTCTGAACAACGGCCAGACGCTCGAACTCTCGCCGCTGCTGCTTGAGGCGTACTTCAACATCGCCGAGAAGGCTCTCGATCTGTGCATCGTCGACGAGAACGCAAAGCCGCAGATTCAGAACTTCCGGATGGACCTGGGAGCGAAGATCAATCCCGAGCCGTGTCCGGACCGGCTGATTCTGGGAGCACTCAGCCACCTGCTGAAGAATGACGACTTCGTCGTGACTCAACTGACGGCAGACAAGCCGTTCGCCTTTGATCCGTTCTTCATGCGGACGAAATACCGCTTTATCGAGGGCTATCAGGGCAACGACACCGTTCGCGGCTGGCGCGAGTACGACTCGATTTACCACTCCGTCTTCGCCTGTATGCGCGGGACGGACGGTTATCCGAAGGGCCACGCCTACGAGACGATTCCCGCCGGCCTGCTGCTGCGTCCGGCGATTCCCAGTGCCGAGCTGTTTCAGATCGAAAGCACCTACGGACCGCGAGCGAACTTCAAGATCTCGTTGCGGGAACTTCCTGACACCGGGAACTTCCGCGTGACCGTTCGCGCCGCGAAGTACGCCGATGGCCTGCTGCTCGATCCGGGAACGAAGCCCGCAAGCGCACGCCTGCCCGAGTTAGCGGAAGGACGCAAGCCCTCCGGCGGTTCGTCGGGTGACTCTACGACCTCAAGTGCCGGAACGGGGCCGAACAGCTTGCGCCGTATCGCAACCTCAAATGGAGCGACCGTCGTCACCAACGCCGCCGAGCCGCAAAGCATCAATGTCGAGAATCCCGGCATCTATCAGGTCGACGTGACACTTAAACCCTTCGTCGAAATCAAAGTCCCGCCTGATGGCTCAAAGCTGACCGAGCAGCTTGTCGGTGTCTGGTCACTTGATGGAGACGCGGTCGGCCAGGGCGGAGCGAAAACGCTGGCGGGAGATCTTGTCGGCAACGCGAAGTTTGTCGAGTCACCGTTCGGGCAAGCCGTTTCGTTCGACGGTGCAAACTCGGCGGTCGTCGTACCTCGCGACGACTCGATGAACGTCGGCGAGGGCGAGTTCACTGTCGCGGCCTGGATTCGCCCGACGGAACTGCGGCAGGGCGGCATCGTCTGTCTCGGAAAATACAGCTACACGCACGGCTGGTACTTCGACATGCCTAACGGCAGCGGCGTGCTGCGCATCGAGACGATGAATCCCAACAGTCAGTTCAACGGCAAGGTCGAAACGCGACCGGGAGTCATCCGCAAGGATCAGTGGCAGCACGTCGCGGCGGTCGTCCGGCGCGGCGAGAACGCGGCGAAGCTGTTCATCAACGGCTACGAAGTCGCGACGGGGACAATCAACGCGGCGAATCTCGACAACCCGAAGACCTCACTGCACATCGGACGGATTCAGGAAGGCAATCTGTTCAAGGGCGACATCGACGACGTGCGGCTGTTCCGCCGGGCACTCGACGTTGCCGAACTGCAGGCGCTGATCGAACCAGGACGAAAGTTTGCACATCGACCGCCGGACGAGCCGCGAAAGAACCTCTCATTGACACTTGGCGAACGGCACTTCTCCGGAGTGTTGCAGCAGGACGCCTTTCTCGCCGTGCGGGTGCCAGCCGGGACGCTGAATGTCGCGGCGAAATATGACGGAGCGACGCCGGTCGACCAGGTTGTCCTGACGCCATTGCCCGACGACGACGAACTCGCTCGGAAGTTCGTGACATTCGAGAAACGTTCGCCGCGCATCGGCGTGCACATCGGCCTGCGGCGCGACTGCGGCAGCACTTTGAACCAGGTCGGCAAGGCTCAGGCGGTCGCGGGGACCGATTTGCAGACATTCGTCTT
>JAPOLP010001166.1 GCA_029977045.1 Planctomycetota bacterium | reverse complement strand
CTCGACGAGCGGCACGACGGCTTCGGTCACTCGGGAACCGAAGCCGATTCGTGCCTGGGAGATTCTCGTCACCGTGGCTCTGGTCCTGATCGCGGTGCTGGTCGTCTTCCGCGACGGGGGCAACCAGATCGCAGAAAACGACGTCGAAGACAGTCAATCGAGCCCGTTCGAGACACCACCTGACAACGAAGTGGTCGACTTGTCCGACCTGCTGTCCGACGCGCGGATCGTTCTGTCGAGCCTGACTGAAACGGCGTCCGAAAAGGCCGGCGGCTTCCGCGTGTTCGTGCCGGACGTGACGAACAGCTTTACGCTCGACAGCGGTGCGAGCCCGACGGCAGTTTCACCACTGGAACGAACCCCGCAGGTCGACGACGACAGCCTGCCAGATTCTGGATCCGACGATTCCAGCAGCGGTGGTTTCCGCCGGGCTTTGGACTTCCTGTTTGAAGCCACCGGGCCAACGGACCAGCAGACAACGTAATACCCGCATGAAAGTGAGGGTGGCTGCACTCGCCCCCAGCCACCCAGTTGAAAACAAGTTTGTAACTCAATCACCGAGAGCCACTCATGCTTCTCACCAGACTAACATTGCTCGCCACTCTGGCATTCTCGTTCGCCAGCCACTCGCTGTTGTGGGGCGAGGATTTGTTTCGGCTCGTTGAACCGAACGCGACGGCTTGTGTGCAGCTTTCCGGAGCGGCGGAGAACTGGCAGCGGCTGGAAGAGTCCGAGTTCGCTGCCCGGCTGCAGGCATCACCGTTCTGGGCGGACGCGGTGGGCAATCCGAAACTCGCCGATCTGAAGAACGTGCAGACGGCCCTCGAAGCCGTGCTGCAGCGCCCGTTGCGTGAGGCGGTCGAGTCGCTGTTCGGGAACAACGTCGTGCTCGCGGCGTTTGCGTCGCCGGCTGGCGAGCCGGACTTCGTGCTGCTGCTCGAAGCTGACAAAGCTGAGTCTGTCGAAGGGGCTCTGCGAGCCTGGCAGGCACTGGATGGATTCCAGCCGGTCGAGCACGAACATCGCGGAGTGAAGTATCGGACACTCGCGAAGCCGGGACGCGCTGACAACCAGAACCCGCTGGTGGCTCAATTCGACCGAGTCCTCGTTATCGCGCAGAAAGCCGAGCGACTGGAACGCGTGATTGATCTGCAGCTCGACGAGTCCGCTGACTCGCTGGCAACTCACGAACCGTTCGCGAATGCGAATGCCGCGCGACCGGACACCGAAGTGGCTGCCGTCTACGTGAATCCACGATCGCTCGACAGCGTGGTTGCGTACTTCATCACGAATCCGGAGAAGCCCGACTTCGTGCGAGCCTTCGCCTGGAGTCGTTGCCGCTGGCTGACCCTGCGGCTTGTTCTCGATACCGACCAGCCGGAATCCGGTGGCTCAACCAGCGACGAACTGCGGTTCGAAACAATCGCCGATTACGACGGGCAGGGAAGTCCCGAGTGGTGGAATCAGTGGGTCGGCCTGGCAACGACGCAGCGACTGCCGCTGAATCGGATTCCGAGCGACGCTCTGCTGGCGCTCAGCGGCCAATTCAGTTCCGACGCTCTACAGACGCTCATCCGAAAAGCTCTACCACGCGACGAGGAACTTCCTGCCGGAGTGAAGAAGGTCCATCGAGTCAGCCAGGGGCTGTTGCTGGGCCTCGATCCGTTGACCGATGTGTTGCCGGCACTCGGACCAAACTGGCTGGCGTACTCAGTTTCGCGATCGTCTGCCGAGACAAATGACTTTCCCGTCGATGCGCTGATCGCTCTCGACCTGCGACCGGAAGAGTCAGAAGCTGCGTCGGGACGGCCGGAGCCCGATGGCGTTCCGCGTCCGTCATTGCAGGACTCGATCGACAACGCCCT
>JAPOLP010000824.1 GCA_029977045.1 Planctomycetota bacterium | reverse complement strand
CAGCCGGAAAAAAGACGAGAAGATCGTTATCGGTGACAACATCTCGATCATGGTTGTCGAGATTCGCGGCGACAAAGTGCGGCTGGGCATTGAAGCCCCACGCGACATCAGCGTGCATCGTCGGGAAGTCTACGAAGCCATTAAGCGGAAGCAGTCCGAAGGCGACGATGACGCCGATCAGACCGTTGCTGTCACCGCCGAGAGAATTCAGTCATGACTCGCCAGCCAGACCAACTGGATGATCAGATCATCTTTCGGGTACGGGAGCACGCGGCCATCGCGGCGACTCCCGAGATGATTCCCGGGATCGTCTTCGATGTCCTGCAGGAGTCCGTGATCGATCCTGCTCACACCGCAAGACTGCAGGATGTCAAGCTGCTGCTGGTTGAGGCGTACCGGGCAGCTGGCATGTCGGCGAGAGCACTCGACAAGCGGCCGATCGTGGCCTGACGAATAATGAGCGGCGAAGCGCTGCAGGCTTCCGTAATAAATAGCGAGAACGGCTCGGCACTGAGATTCAGCGTCGAGCCGTTTTTCTTTGCGCTGACCTCTCGATGCAGGACTCCGCCAGCGTTGAAGTCAGGCTTCCAGATGAGGACGATCCGCTCCGCAGCAGCGACTGCTGCCGCTGTCCTCGAACCGCTGCCCGAAGCTGGATGCCATTGTGAGAAGCCTTTTCCCGGCGATTGTCCGATCTTCCGTTTGCCTGGCCGGATTTTTGATCGCCCTGCCGAATCTGTCGATTGAGGCTGCTCCGCCGGTGCTCGAGATTGTCGAGCCGCATCTCGCGGGATTGAGCAGTGATCGGTTGCGGCATATTGATCTGGTCGTTGCCGAGGGCCTCAAACGCGAACAGATGCCTGGCTGCGTCGTCCTTGTGGGATCGCGTGGCAAGGTTGCCTGGCTGAAAGCGTACGGATCGAAGCAGCTTCAGCCGGAAGCGGTTTCGATGACGACCGACACGGTGTTCGACCTCGCATCGCTGACGAAGCCAATTGCGACGGCGACGAGCGTGATGACGCTGATCGAGCAGGGACGGCTGAAACTCGACGAACCGGTTGCGAAGCACATCCCCGAGTTTGCCGCGAACGGAAAAGACGCGATCACGATCCAGCAACTGCTGACTCACCAGGGTGGACTGATCCCCGACAACGCGTTGCGCGACTATCTCGACGGTCCGAAGCTGGCCTTCGAGCGGATTCACCAGCTCGAGCTGACTGCCGATCCCGGAACGAAGTTCATTTACAGCGATGTCGGTTTTCTGGTGCTCGGCAAACTGGTCGAGCGAGTCAGCGGGCGACCGCTCAACGAATACGCCCGATCGACGATCTTCGAGCCGCTGGGGATGGCCGAAACGATGTATCTTCCCGATGAGCCGCTCCGGGCACGGGCAGCGGTGACTCAGCAGCGCGACGGGCACTGGATGCAGGGCGAGGTTCACGATCCGCGATCGTTCGCTCTTGGCGGAGTCGCTGGCCACGCCGGTCTGTTTTCAACGGCGCAGGATTTGGCGAAGTACGCGCAGACGCTGATCAACGGGGGAAAGCTCGGCGACGCCCGGATCATGAGCGAAGAAACGGTCGCGCTGATGAGGAAACCGGTCGAAGTCCCGGGCGGTCTGCGGGCACTCGGCTGGGATGTCCGGACGGGCTACTCCAGCAACCGCGGCGACCTGCTCTCCGATCAGGCATTTGTGCACGGCGGCTTCACCGGCACGGCCATCTGGATCGATCCGCAGCTTGACCTGTTTGTGATCTTTTTGAGCAACCGGGTGCATCCTGACGGCAAGGGAGCAGTGAACCTGCTCGCCGGACGGATCGGCACAATCGCCGCAGCCTCGATTTTCAATCCGCCCGCCGAGTAGCGTTTCCGTAATGACGCCGCGCCGTCGTTCGGATGTCGCGGTCGTTCCCTCCTCCAGCTTTTGTCGAGACTCTGATGAGCAACTACCGAATCGCTGTGCTGCCGGGTGACGGCATTGGTCCCGAAGTGATGGCCGCGACGGTGCAGGTGATCGAAGCCGTCGTTGAACTGTTTGACGGTCTCAGTGTCGAGCTAACGTCGTACGCCGCCGGTGCCGCGCATTATCGCGAGACGGGAGTCGCGCTGCCGGACTCAGTTCTGCAGTCGTGCCGCGAGGCCGACGCGGTTCTGCTGGCGGCGATCGGCCTGCCGGATGTTCGCAAGCCAGACGGCACCGAGGTTCAACCCGACATGATGGTTGGCCTGCGTCGCGGGCTGAATCTGCACTCGGCTGTCCGTCCCTGCAAGCTCTATCCCGGCATCAAAAGTTGCCTGAACACAGCCGACGACGGAATCGACTTCGTCATTCTGCGAGAAAATCTGGAGGGCCTGTTCGCGTCATACGGTGGCGGCTGCCGCGTCGGCGACTCCGTCGCGACAGACACGATCGTCATCACGCGGGAAGGCACGCGCAAAGTCTGCGAGTACGCGTTCCGACTGGCTGAGCGTCGCAAAGGCCGTCCGAGTGACGGACGCCGCATCGTGACCTGCGTCGACAAGGCAAACATCTTTCGCAGCATGGCATTCTTCCGCGAAGTCTTCTTCGACGTCGCCGCCGAGCATCCGGATATTGCCGCCGAGGCGACCTACGTCGACGCGATGAGCCTCTACATGGTGCAGAACCCGTCGGCGTACGACGTGCTCGTCATGGAAAATCAGTTCGGCGACATCCTCTCCGACCTGGGAGCGGGAATCGTCGGCGGGCTTGGCATGGCACCATCAGCTGAAGTCGGTGACGAACACGGGCTGTTTCAACCATCTCACGGCACGGCTCCGCAGATCGCGGGTAAGGGCATCGCCAACCCGCTCGCCATGATTCTCTCTGCCGCAATGATGTTCGACTGGCTGGGCGAGAAGCACGGCGACTCGGACGCGACAGCGGCGGGCGAGCAAATCGAACAGGCCGTGTGCCGCGGTCTGGCATCTGGCGAAACGCTGACTGGCGATCTCGGAGGATCGGCATCGACGTCCGCAGTGGCCGACGCCGTTGTGTCCGCGCTGGAGTCAAAGGCTGCCTGAGTAGCGATGCGCGGCAACCGGCGAAGCAGCCGCGTTTTCGCGAACAGCGACCAGTTACGCGGCGCGACGTTGTGAAACCGGTTCCGCGACGACTGATTCCGGATGCGTGTTCGCCAGCAGTTCGTGCATCAGCAGCCATTCGGGACGCTGGCCGCTCAGGTCGGATGTTCGCAGGCGGCGGCGCTGCAGTAGATGGTCGGCACGGATCAGGTTGACCAGTTGGCGGTAGTGCCGAACGGATTCGCGGCGGCAGCGTCCGATAACGCCGAGGCGTCGCGACGACGCTCGAACGCCGCCATCCCACAGGTCTCCGTAGTACCGGTCGACCATGCCGAACGAGTGATCCACCGTTGCTCCCGCGCTTTCAAGCTGCCCCGCCAGCCCCTCGCGAAACGAT
>JAPOLP010000970.1 GCA_029977045.1 Planctomycetota bacterium | reverse complement strand
GTTCGAGAAGACCGACGTCGCTGCCGAATATCCCGAGGCCGTTGCGCAACTCTCCTCGCACGCGAACCGCCTCCTGGCCCAGGCACCCCCGAAGTCAAAACCCACCGGCGGCGGCGCGAAGAAAGGCAGGCCGGATCAAGCGAAACGCGGCTCCGGCAAACAAGGCAAAGGCAAACATGGAGCCCAGTCGAAACCACAATCGCCGGACGCCCCTGCCCCCGCGACTCAGCCCGATGAAGCCGCGACTTCCGAACCACCTCGCCAGAACATGAAACTGAAGGGCCGCCGTCGCCGCGAACAAACCGCGTCCGAAAACGCATTCGACGAATACGCTCCGACGCGCAGTAGTAAAGACGAGATGGTCGCCCTCGCGTCGAAAGGTTTCACCTGGCTGACGGGATCGCCCGCCGACAACGACGTCATCTCTGTCGGCAAGGACGCGCAGTTCTTTGGCTTCGAGCAGTTCCGCTACTACAGCGATCACACAGTTCAGCGCGGCGTCGTGGGACGAACTCTTTACGGAATGCTGTCGCCCGAGCAGCGGACGGTCGTCGTGCGTGCGGCTCTTGCTCAGCGCGACGAACTGCAGCAGTACATGCAGCTCCGAGAGCAGATCCTGCGGGGCCTCGAAGAGCACCTCTACACGGGCATCGAATTCGACCAGCGGCGGTTTGAGGCGCTCGGCGAAGCTTATGGCGAGTTTGACGCGCGTCTCGGCCTGATTCAGGCTCGGGCGATTGCTGACATCCGGGCAGGTTTCAATCGCGAGCAGTTACAGCGTCTGGGTGAACTGCGTTCGCAGTTCGTGGCCGGCAAGGGAGACGCGACTTCGGAAGCCAGTCGCGAGCGGCAGCAGATTCTGTACGACGACATGCGCGACCTGCTTTTCTCAAAACAGGAATCCTCGTACCTCGAAGACATGTGTGCGAAGGGCTTCTCCTGGCTGACGGGTACGCCAAAGGCGAACGAGACTCTGCCCGTCGGCAAGCCGGCTCAGTTCTTCGGTTTCGTGAGTCTGCGTCTGAAGAGCCAGCACTCGGCCAACCGGGCCGGGATCGCTCGCGAGTTCTCGAGCCTGCTCGACGACTCACAGCGGCAACTGTTGCAGCAGACCGTCACGCTGCAGCATCCGGTCGTTGACGAGTACCTGGCGAAGCGCCGCGAGTTCCTCCGCGAACTCGAACACCTGCTCGGTCAGGCATCAGCAGCCGGAAGCGATCCCCAGACGTCGTCCGTCGACGAGGACCGCGTTCTGCAGCTTGGTTCAGAGCTGGGCCTGCTGGATGTCCAGGTCGCTTTGCTGCAGGCCGCGACGTACACGCGCATCCGCGAATCGCTGTCTCCCGAGCAGACTGACCGGATGATGGAACTGCGGTCGCGGAACGTTCTGGAATCCGACGAGCTGTCGCAGCTCAGCACGCTCGAACGCGGCGTCCGCATCTATCAGCTCTGTGCGTCCTGTCACGAACCGAAGGCCGGCAACCAGCGGCTCGCCCCGCCGCTCGAAGGCATCGTCAACCGCGTCGCCGGCACAGCGGACAACTTCCGTTACTCAGCAGTGCTGCAGAACCAGCGACAGCAACAACTCCGCTGGACCCCGGAAACTCTCGACGCCTTCCTGGCCGCCCCCCAACGCTTCGCCCCCGGCACAGCCATGACCTTCAAAGGCCTGCTCCATCCGGCGGACCGATCCGCCCTCATCGAATACCTGCAGTCACGTCAGTGATCGCAGCATCGAACCAGGACAAGTTTCGACCAGTCGTGTGGTCCGGAAAACAACCTGATTGGGTGGCCGGGGCTGACTGAGCTTGCGAAGGAAGCCCCGGTGTGAGGGTCGTTCTGAATACGTGACGTCACTTCGCAAAGAGCCGGGGCTTCGCTCGTGCCTCGCTCCAGACCCGGCCACACGGGACGGAGGCTTCTTTCGACGTGGCGGCTTTCCTGTGGCTTGCTGCGCGAAAACGAAAACTCGCCGCGTTGCACGCGGCCTACTGTGAGGCGTCCGGCATTCGGAAATGCGAATCCGAGTTGATGGGGGGCGGGGGTTTTGGAACACTGGGGTGCCTCACCGTGCTCGTTTCCCGCCCTGCGTCCTGCCTGCCGAACTCCTGCCATGCGCATTCGATCGTTGTTCTGTCTGCTGACTGCCTCGTTGATCTGCTGCGGCTCGTCGCTGGCGGTGCGTGCGGCGGAGGCCGACTCGCCGGTGTTTGAGGACGCTGTTCTCCCGGTGTTCGCTCGGACGTGTGCGAGCTGCCATGGGGCGAAGGCTCGGAAGGGGGATCTGGATCTGTCGTCGTTCTCGGCTCTGAAGGCCGGGGGCGAATCGGGGGAGGAGCTGCTGGCGGAGTCGCTCGATGATTCGCTGCTGTGGCAGATGGTCGATGGCGGCGGGATGCCTCCGGAAGACTCGCCGCAGTTGACCGACGAGGAACTCGAACTCATCCGCCGCTGGATCGAAGCGGGCGGGCCGGCTCGCGAGAAGGCGGCCGAGCAGGTGGTCACTCAGCACGAGATTCTGCCGTACCTCTACACGCGCTGCGTCGTCTGCCACGGCAAGCGGCAGCAGGAAGCGGAACTCGACCTGCGAAGCGTCGCGTCGATTCTGAAGGGCGGCAAATCCGGGCCGGCGGTCGTGCCGGGCAAGCCGGACGAGAGCCTGATCCTCAAACGAATCCACTCGAAAGACATGCCGCCGCCGAAGGAGCTGATTCGTGCCGGCGTGCGGCCGTTCGAGTCGAGCGAGACCGAGCTGCTGACGAAGTGGATCGCTCAAGGCGCGAAGGAATACGACATCGCGGTCGACGCTCAGACGGGCGAGGCCGATCCGCTGGTCACCGACGAGGACCGATCCTTCTGGGCGTTTCAGTCGCC
>JAPOLP010001167.1 GCA_029977045.1 Planctomycetota bacterium | reverse complement strand
CATAGGCCACCGCCTCAGAATTCGCCCACGTCCTCGTTTCCGTTCCGGGTCGAGATTCCCTTGAACAGCTTCAGATCGAGGCTGTTCGACAGAAACCGTACCGAGCCGTCGACCAGCGTGAAGTGCGCCCCGCCGTCGTGCCAGCTCCAGAAGCGCTCAGCGATGCCCGTCGTCCAGGCGGCATTGTCTCCCGGAGCAAGCCCGCGGTCAGTCGCGATGTACTGCTCACACTCTTCACCGCCGCACAACAGCCAGCCCCAGACGCGGTCCTGTGGAATCCCTCGCTCACCGATAAACAAGGTATTCGACGTTCCGTCTACCACGTCGCGCACCCGTGTGCTGCTGAGCGTGTAGAGCATCCCGTTACCCTTCTTGTTGCTGCCACACGCCGAAGCCGCCGGGTTGTCACAGGAAACTCCCAGATAGCTGCCGGGGTAAAGATTGCCGCAGGGATAAGCTCCCGGGCTCAGATGATTCAGACGCACGTGCCCGTTGGGATCCGATGGACAGATAAAGAACTCAAAGACATACGACGCCGGATCGGGCAACGGCGGATTCGCATACTGCAGCCCGATGATCTCCAGACAGCAGTCCGGATTCTCAAAGTCGACCTGATGATAGGCCTGCTCCTGATCGAGGAACGGCATCAGGTGCATCGCGTATCCCCAGCCACCGCCGACTTTCGTCCGCTGGTTCCCCATCGGAAACACACCGTGGGCACCATGATAGTTGTGCAGAGCCAGTCCGATCTGCTTCATGTTGTTCTTGCACTGCGACCGTCGAGCCGCCTCGCGCGCCGACTATACCGCCGGAAGCAGCAACGCGATCAGCACCGCAATGATCGCGATCACGACCAGCAGCTCGATCAACGTAAAACCTCGCTGTCGGCGACCTCGCGGCCGTCTGACGCTGCTGCGTGAGTTGAGTTGTACGTCCATCATTCGCTCCCGACCCGCCGTCTCATTCCAGAACGAAGTCATGGTGAAACGAACTCTCGTCCGGGATTTCGAGCGGAAACTCCCAGGTCATCTTCGGCTCCTGTCCCGTCGCCTGAAGGCGCATCAGTTCGTCCTTGGCAATCATCGACCGAATCACGGCGACATGCGGCCCCGGCGTCGGCCCGTTCGACGAATCGAACTCGAACTCACCGCCTTCGATCGCTCCGTTGGCTCCGGGGCCGGAGTTTCCTTCGCTCGGCAGAATCGCCACCGACCCCGTTTCAATGGCCGCGCCATCCCGAGTCACCGTCCCGGCAACGGCCACGCGGCGCGGCCCATCGTTGCCACCACAGCCGACAACCGTCATCAGCAGCACGAGCAACAGTGACCGCACAATCGGCATGATCTGCCTTCTCCAACGTGGGCTTCGTCGTCGAGTACACCATGCGTCGCAGCAAGTCCGCCGTCCCTGCCATTCCTGCCAGACCGGAACAATTCGTTTCCCATAATAACGACCACACCGGATGCGCGGATCGGCACCGGCTCACTCGCCAGCGCCCGTCCGTCCATGCTGTTCCAGAAGCAGAGCCAGGTACGAACGCCGCTCCGTCCGCGTCAGCCCGAGCGACTCGCCAAGCTGCACGACCGCCTGCTGCGCATCGGCCAGTCCGGCCTGATCAGTGACGAGTTCGATCTCAGTGAAACTGCCGAGCCCGTCGACCTGGTCGACCACGACCTCAAACTCCTGGCCATCAAACCGCAGCGAGAACTGCCGCCGTCGCTTGCTCACAGTCGCCACTGGATGAAACGCGAGAATCTGCAGCACTTCAACAAGCTGCTCGGTCGTCACGGAACCGTCGCCCAGAGGCAGCTCGATCTCACGCCGCGTCTTCGTCTTCGCGTCGACCTT
>JAPOLP010000522.1 GCA_029977045.1 Planctomycetota bacterium | reverse complement strand
CACCTTGTTCGTCCTGAAGAAGTCCGGCGATTGCAAACACCTGACCTTCACGCATTTCGACAGTTGTGCTGGCCGTTCGTGTACGAACGCCGGGAATATTGTCCCGACCGACGCTCAATCCCTGATCCACATTGCTCAACTGAGGCGTGACTTGAAGGCGAATCCGGTCATTGTCGAGAACCGTCGGCGTAAACTGCAGGCTGGTGCCGAAGTCTTTGAATGATGTCGTGGCAGCCTGGGCGCCACCGACGCCAACCACTGTCGGCACGGCAAACTGGCCACCGGAAAGAAACGTCGCGGACTGTCCACTGAGTGTGATCAGATTCGGCTCGGCGAGAACCTTGGCAGTTCCGTTGGACACAAGTGCCTGCAACGCCAGGTCGAAGCTGGCATTCTTGAATACACCAGAGAGTTGTGCTGAACCGGGGGCTAGTGCTGCAACAGCCTCGTCAATACCCCCATTTGAACCACCGCCAATGTCACCAATCTGAATTCTGTTCAACTGGGCTCCCAAAGCTCGTCCAGCTGTCCGCGTCAGTTCAGCAATCCGAACCTTGAGCATGACCTGCTTCGCGCCGGGGATGTGTAGCAGATTGACGATCTGATAGTCGCGCTGGACGACCCGTCCTGTCTCGTAAAGACGGGATGGCTGGCCGTTACCCTGGAAGAGTTGCTGGTTCTGACCGCCTCCGCCACCTCCGCCGCCCTGGTTGGCCTGGCCAACGATCAGCATGATTTGTTTCGCTTCGGCTTCGTCACGGGCATCGCCTCGGACGATCAGCTTGTCCGCGATTGGGATCAGCTGAATCCGGGAATCCGGAAACATTTCGTTGATCCGGTCTGCCAGGTCGGCAAACTCGCCGCGGTCTTCCTGTTCCTGCGTGGGGTCAGGAACCACTCGAACAAGCATGCTCAGAATCTGAGGATTCTGTTCATCGCCCATCCAGAGCGTAACCGTCGTTGAGCCGCGCTCACTGCCGATCAGCTCGATTTCGCGAGTTCCAAAGGCGACGAATTCAAGAATCTCAGGATCGGCGATCGCCGTCCGAAAGATGTCCTGCTTCATTCGCAGGATCTTGGACCGCCGCTGCTGAACCTCAAGTTCGACTTCAGCGGCAACGACCGAATCGACGAGTTCCGTGACCTTGCCGGAAACGTCGCCAGCTCCGCCGTCCTGTGCTCTAGCCGGGTTCGCAGGTGACGCGAAACCCGCAGCGAACAGTCCCAGTACGACTGTGCGTCGCCAGAACCTGCGTGAAAGGGAAATCTTCATGGCTCCGTCCGTGGAAGAGTTTGATTGCAGATGCCCCGCAGCCGGCGCTATTCCGTCCGGCAGCCTTTTCGATCGGCATCTCCGCAACGTTGGGATTAAGCGTGCCCACCGTGATAGCCCGTCTAACCGGATCCGAGGCCTGTTCCGAAAGTGAGGTAAACTTT
The DNA here is from genome assembly GCA_029977045.1 of Planctomycetota bacterium. Lineage (GTDB taxonomy): Bacteria > Planctomycetota > Planctomycetia > Planctomycetales > Planctomycetaceae > JAPOLP01. The sequence continues at coordinate 3,468 of JAPOLP010000522.1, read as the reverse complement.
GCGGGCGCGCACCTGCGCGCAGAACATTAAGAATCGCGACATTCACGGCTCGATCAGGACAGCCAGCAGAGTACACGCGGCTGCTGAAACCCGGATTTCGACGCTTTCAGGCGAGAACCCTGGTGGTACGTCACTCAGCAGGCGTGGCAACGACCGTGTCACCGTAGCTGGCCGTGTCGAGAACGCCGCCTGGATTGCGAGCCTGTTGCAGAAATGTCTTCAACTGCAGGGTAGGAGGGCCAAGCAGCAGAATGAAGACAGGCGGGGCGAGACAAAGAATCACCGGAAACAGCATGCGAATTGTTGTGCGGCCTGCCCGCTCTTCCGCTCGCTGTCGAAACTGTCGCCGGATTCCGTCGGCGAATTCCGTTACGGCGACGGCGACGTTCGTTCCGGTCCGTTCGGTCTGGCTAACGAGTGATGCCAGAGCATTGACATCCGGGGCGTTCATTCGGCGGGAAAACTCACGCAGCGCCTTGCCCATCGAATCGATGTCCGCATGTCGGCGTACGACTTCCAGCTCGACTGCAACGTCCGGATGGAAAAACTCAACTTCCTGAGCCACGCGGTCCAGGCAGTCACGCAAGGGAAGCCCGCCCGTCAGGCACATCCGGATTATGTCCAGTGCGTCCGGCAATCCGCGCTGAATCCCATCCAGACGTCGTTTTGCCTGAAGATGCAGTATGAATCGCGGGAGGGCGTAGGCCACAACCGCACTCAGTCCAGCGACGATCAGCACTGGACGAGGCAGATCCGAGCCAGGTTCGAGCGATACTGCCAGAGCCAGCCCGCAGATCAACAACGCGAGCACTACGAAGTTACGCGTCGCTCGAAATTCTATGCTCGCACTTCGACCATAGAAGCCGGCCCGTTTCAGGTCCTGCTCAAGACTCTCGATTTCGCGGCCCGGCTGAGGAATGACATCGGCCAGCGCGCGTCGAAACCAGCCCGGTCGGCGGGATCGAAACTGACGGTCAACGTCATGGATGTTGCGAACCCGTTGTCGCGCATTGACGACGGAAATGCCGAGGACATAGACGGCCAGAAAGCCAGCCGCGAATGCGATAATGACAGGTGTTTGAATTTCCACGCCGCGCCCCACTGAATTCAGTTGCCCGTCCAGAGTCGCTTACGACTCGGAACGCAACAGAGAAAACACCCACGCCAGGCCGACCAACTCCAGAATCAGAGCAGTCAGCAGCAAAGACCGGCCCAGCGGATCATCGAACATGATCTGCAGGTGCGACCGGTGAAAAATAAAGACTGCCAGGTACGCGACCGGAGCGATGACTGCTGTCACCAGCGTCGACGCCCGCCCGGCGGACGTTGCCGCTCGGATCTGTCGACGGGCAACGAGTCGGTCCCGGACGACCGCCGCCATTCGCTCCAGCGTGTCGGAGAGATGGCCGCCTGCCTGCCGCTGGACGACCAGCGTTGTTGTCAGGATCCGTAGATCGAGAACTCGAACTCGCGTCGCCATTGACATAATGACCTTGTCGAACGCACGCCCCATCGAGAGTTGCTTCGCACAATGACCGAACTCTTCGCCCAGAATTCCGCCAGCCTCATTGGCGACGAGGTCAATTCCCTGCTCAACACTCTGGCCAGCCCGAGTCGCCCGGGCGAGCATTTCAAGCACTTGCGGAAGTTCGGTCTGGACAGCCTTGATTCGTTGTGCCCGCCGAATAGCCAGCCATGCGACGGGTAGAACAAATCCCGTCAGGCTGCTGCAGACAACGATCCCTGGCTGCTGGCCGAAAACCAGTGCACCCCCGCCCGCCAGAATCGCACCAGCAGTACACAGCAGAAACGCACTCGCAGGCACAATCTGAGTGCCGCTTTCAATGACAAGGGCGTCAAAAGCACGATCGATTGCCGACCGTGACCGGTCATTGACACTTGCAGTGGGAACAATCCGCCGGAGCTTTCTTCCGGACAACGTCCCAGCACCGGCCCCCGGCGAAACGACAATGCCGCGCACGACAAGCCCGACAGCACCGGTCACCAGTACTCCGGATGCGAATGCCAGCCAGGTCAGTTGCTCGACAGTCATGATTTCCTCAAGTCAGCGTTGTCGACAGAACACATTCATGTGTCCGCCCGCCACAGGATTTACTTCTTCACGGGAATGCGACGTTTGTCGAACATCTCGTCCGGGAAACGGAGCCCCGCAGCTCGCAGGCGTCCCAGGCACATCGGGCGGTACCCGGTGAAATAGAACTCACCCTGAGCGATCCCGAGTTCGTCCACTCCGGTCTGCTCGAACCCAAAGATGTCTTCCAGATGGAATCCGCCTTCCTTGACGCCGACGATCTCTGAAACCTGCATCACTCGCCGCACGCCGCCCTTAAGCCGCGACAGATGTACGACCAGTGAGATTCCCGATGCGATGTACTGCCGCACGACGGGAATCGGCAGCTCGAAGCCGCTCATGGCGACCATCAGTTCCAGTCGCGCGAGTGCGTCACGGGAATCGTTCGCGTGAATCGTCGTCAGCGACCCCTCGTGTCCGGTATTCATTGCCTGCAGCATGTCGAGGGCTTCGCCACCTCGAACTTCGCCAATGATGATCCGATCGGGACGCATACGGAGACTGTTTCGTACCAGAGATCGCGGTGTGATCTCGCCAGCTCCCTCATTGTTTGGCGGTCGCGTTTCCATACGGACAACATGCCGATGCTGAAGCTGAAGTTCAGCCGAGTCTTCCACTGTGATGACGCGTTCGTCGCCAGGGATGAACTTTGTCAGTGAATTGAGAAGCGTCGTCTTGCCGGCACCGGTTCCGCCGGAGATCAGGAAGCTGACACGCGCATCAATTGCTGCAGCCAGAAACTCAACGACATCTGAGTGGATCGATCCCGATTCAATCAGATCATCGACCTGCATGGGATTGCGACCGAATCGACGGATGGAAAGCGTCGGGCCGTCGAGAGCCAGCGGCGGAATGACCGCGTTGATACGTGAGCCGTCCGGAAGCCGGGCGTCGACCAGCGGACTGACCTCATCGATCCGGCGACCAACTCGCGAAACGATTCGCTGAATGATCCGAATCAGGTGAGCCTCGTCAGCAAAAACCACACTCGTCGGCTCAATGCGACCGTGTCGTTCAACAAAGACTTCGTGCGGATGGTTGACCAGGATATCGCTGATCTCGTCATCCTGCATCAGGCGTTCGAGCGGGCCGAGCCCAAAGGCTTCGTCGAAGATTTCGTCCAGCAAACGCTCTCGATTGTTCTCGGAGATCGTACGCTGACGGCTCTCGTCGATGATCACCTCGGCGGCAATCTCTCGAACCTCAAGCTCAAGTTCCTCCTGGGGGACGTGGGCCAGCATCGACAGATCAAGCGAGTCAACCAGCTTTTCGTGGATATCCACTTTCAGCTGTTGGAACTCAAGCTCCTGTGGATCGACACCGGACAGGTCACTCTCAGGGGCGACCATCAGCGTTCTGGACTGCATGGGAGCCAT
>JAPOLP010000066.1 GCA_029977045.1 Planctomycetota bacterium | reverse complement strand
GCCGGGTCGGGAGTGCGGCGGTTCTGAGTCAGCTCGCCGACGACTTCAACGCCCGCCGTTTCGACGAGTCCGCGGATTTCCCACAGCGGATCGGCTGAGTCGTTCTTCTCGGAAGGATCCAGCACCGCCGCAAGGATGGCTCGCTGGTTTTTAACACGCAGTGTTTCTCGTTTGGGCTCTGCCAAGTGATTTCGATTCCTGCTCTCTGCCGCTGTGAAGTGAACCGCCGAACGATCGCCAGCCGCGGACCGTTCACCCTGAGTGTATTTTCCGCGAACCGCTGAAACCATCGTCGTCTCCAGAGACAGGAATTCCGTATCGGGAGACGTCGACAGACGAGTGCCGGACAGGGTTCGGATCAGTACGATCCGCCGATGTAACGTAGCCCTCTGAGAGACTAACCATGAGCGACCGCTGGATTGCCGACCGGATGCACCGCATTGACGCATCCGGGATTCGCAAGGTGTTTGACCTTGCCGCGAAGATGGAAGACCCGATCAACCTGAGCATCGGGCAGCCGCACTTCGATACGCCGGACGAGATCAAGGAAGCGATGTTCCAGGCGGTCCGCGAGGGCAGGAATGCCTACAGCCAGACGCAGGGCATCGCTCCGCTGCGTGAGCGGCTGCAGCAGCAGGTCGACGAGGAACTCGGGCACGCCGACCGGCAGGTCTTCGTCACCAGCGGCACCAGCGGCGGCCTGATGCTGGCCCTCAGCGTGCTGGTCAATCCCGGCGACGAGGTCATCGCGTTTGACCCGTTCTTCGTCATGTACAAGCACCTGACGTCGATGTCTGGCGGCAATGTCCGGTTTATCGATACGTATCCGGACTTCCGCATCGACCTCGACAAAGTCCGCGACACGATCACCGACCGGACGAAAGTCATACTGTTCAACAGCCCGGCGAATCCAACCGGTGCAGTCGCCAGTGAAGAAGAGATGCGCGGCCTGGCCGAGCTGGCTGCTGAAAAGGACGTCGCGCTGATCAGCGACGAGATCTACCGCTCGTTCTGCTATGACGCGCCGTTCGTCAGCCCAGCCAAATGGAATGACCAGACGATCGTCATCGACGGGCTCAGCAAGTCACATTCGATGACCGGCTGGCGGCTGGGCTTTGCCCACGGGCCGGAGCACGTCATTCAGCAGATGGTCAAGCTGCAGCAGTTCACGTTCGTGTGCGCACCGCATCCGGTGCAGTGGGCCGGTCTGACGGCGCTCGACTACGACATCTCACCGCGAGTCGACGAGTACCGTCAGAAACGCGACTTCATGCTGCGGGAACTTGGCAACGACTTCGAGATTCACGGTGCTCAGGGCGCGTTCTATCTCTTCGTCAAAGCGCCGTGGGGTACCGGCACGGAGTTCGTCAAAGCCGCCATCGAGCAGAACCTGCTGATCATCCCCGGCAACGTCTTCAGCAGCCAGGACACACACTTCCGCATCTCCTACGCAGCGGAAGACCGCACGCTCGAACGCGGCGTCGAAGTGCTCAAGCGACTGGCGAAACAGCAGCCGTAGAACGATCAACTGTGGACTCGCTGCACTCGACCACAACCACCCGACGATAGAAAAGCGTCGGCGCGCAGTTATCGACTTTCGCTGTCGAGGCCGTAGTCGGTGACCTTCTTGTGCAGCGTGTTGCGGTTGATGCCGAGACGTTCGGCCGCCTTAATCTGGACTCCCTGGCATTGCCGCAGCATCTGGGCGAGCAACTCGCGTTCGACCAGCGAGACGATCTTTTCGTACGGCTTGGGGTCGTCCTGGAATTCGGTCAGACCGACGGTGACGAGTTCCTCCGCAGTCTTCTCCGCGCCGCCTGAGCGATGACGTCCGATGCGGACCGGGGCGAGGCCGCGGACGTGGGGCGGCAGCAGGTCGGGAGTGAACTCGCCATCCTGTATGAGGACGAGTGCCCGCTCGGCGTAGTTCTGCAGTTCGCGGACGTTGCCTGGCCACGAGTAACTCTGCAGGGCCTTGATCGTTTCTTTGGCGATCGTCGGGACAGGACGACCGGCCAGTTTCGCATAGTGGGCGACAAAGAAGTCGAGCAGTTCCGGGATGTCGTCAGTCCGCTCGCGAAGTGGCGGCAGGTAAATCGGGACAACGTTCAGGCGGTAATAGAGGTCCTCGCGGAAGCTGCCGTCTTCGATTTCGTCCAGCAGGTCGCAGTTCGTCGCAGCGACGATGCGGCAGTCAACCGAGATCGTCTTTGTGTCACCGACTCGCTCGAACTCGTGTTCCTGCAGCACGCGGAGCAGCTTGACCTGCAGCGTGTAGCTGACCGAGTTGATCTCATCGAGAAAGATCGTGCCGCCGTGAGCCGCCTCGAACCGGCCAGTGCGGTTTTCGTGAGCACTCGTGAAAGCGCCTTTGACGTGCCCGAACAGCTCGCTTTCGAGCAGGCTTTCGCTGAGGGCTCCGCAGTTGACGCGGACGAACGGGCCGGACGCTCGCGGGCTGAGTTCGTGAATCGCCCGGGCGATCAACTCTTTTCCGGTGCCGGTTTCTCCGGTGACGAGCACGGTGGTCGGCGTCGGCGCGACCAGCCGAGTCATGCGGTAGACCTCGCTCATTGCGGGCCCGCTGCCGATCATGCCGTCGAGTGCCTGAGACATTTTGAATCTGGTCCTGCCTGGAGTGACGCACGGCAAGCAGCAACCGTGCGCGGCGAAGTGTGCGCAGCGGACAGGCAGTCGGTCAAGCCGCCGTGTGTCACCGATTGGTGGCTTTGCCGATTCTGCGGGCGGCAATGCTTCTCAGGCGGGCGAAGTGCGGAAAAGGGAACGGAGCTCGTGCGCCTCAGGCTGGCAGCGAGTGCTTCCACTGGTGGCAGAATGACGATCGAGAACGTCTCAGCAAGTCACGCCAGCTCGGCGAGGACGTCGCGGACGTCGGATTCCGGGACGTCGCCGAAGGTTTCGACGTGCCCCATTCGGGTCGGCAGGACGAAGCGGAGCTGGCCGGCGACGGTTTTCTTGTCGAGCTTCATCTTGTCGAGGATCGCGTCCGCCTCGAAATCGCTGCCCGCGGGGAGCTGCGAGATCATGCCCAGCGACTCGATCAGCCTGCGTTGCCGGGAGGTGACTTCGGCGTCGATCAGGCCGCGTTTTTCGGCGAGCAGGCTCGCGTAGAGCATCCCGATCGAGACCGCCTCGCCGTGCAGCAGCTCGCCGTAGCCAGCCAGGGCCTCGAACGCGTGCGCAAACGTGTGGCCGTAATTGAGGACCGCTCGCAGCCCGGTCCGCTCGTACTCGTCCTGCGAGACAACGTCTGCCTTGAGCTGACAGCTTCGCGCGATGATGTGCCGCAAAACGCCGGGGTCGCGGGACTGCAGACCGGCGATGTTCTGTTCCAGGTAGTCGAAGAACTCGGCATCGAGGATCACACCGTATTTGACGACTTCGGCCATGCCGCTGAGGTAGTCGCGCTCGGGTAGCGTCGTCAGGACCGACGTGTCGATGAAGACGCCCAGCGGCTGGTAGAACGAGCCGATGAGGTTCTTCGCGGCGGCGTGATTGATGCCGACCTTGCCGCCAACCGAACTGTCGACGTCGGCCAGCAGCGTCGTCGGGACCTGAATGAACGGGATTCCGCGGTTGTAAGTCGCTGCGAGGAATCCCGCCGAATCGCCGATCACTCCGCCGCCGACCGCGATAACCGCCGTTTTCCGGTCGGCCTTCATCGCGACCAGGCGGTCGTACATGCGCGCGATGACGGTGAGCGTTTTGGTCGTTTCGCCGGGATCGAGCTGCTCCAGTTCGGCCTTCCAGCCGGCTCCGGTCAGGCTGCCGAGCACCTTTTCCGCGTGACTGGCGACGTTTCTGTCAGTGACGATCAGAGCCGATCGCTGGCCGTCTTTTCCCGGAAACCGTCGTTCGTACCAGGTTTCGGCGGTCGGAGCGACGCTGCTCAGCGAATCGCTGGCGATCTGGATGTCGTAGCTCCGCTCGGCCAGGTTCACGTGAACGGTGGCTGAGTCGGCAGGGGCGGATTGATTGGATGCGGTCACGTCGGAGATTCCGTCTGAAAGTCGCGTTTATGGTTTCGCGCCTCGGACTTTAGTTCGGTTCCGGGACAAGTAGAACGGACCGCGACTTGTAGGACGGAATTCATTCCGTTCATGGTCTCGACTCGGGACTCAACCGAAGCCGCGGACGAAATGAGGCACTGGGAGTCAGACAAGGCCAGACAGCTGGCCGGATTGAACGGAATGAATTCCGTTCTACGTTTGGGCGTGGCCTGGTCGGGCTGCTCGGCGGATTGTTTGAATCTGTGGGAAACGAGCGTTAGCATCCGCCGCTTCTCTCCGCCCGCAGGGGGCGGAAATCGTCGTCTCTGTGTGATTTCCTCAACGCTTCTGCTCGCTGTTTCGCCTCGTCGGGGCAGTTTGAGCGGGAGGGCCGGTCGCCGGCCTCCCGGACGAAGTGTGCACACGCGACCCAATTCTGTCGTGGCCGGACAACGGCTTGATGAAGGAGGCCTCCGTGGCTCAGATCAATGTGAAAGAACTGCTCGATGCTGGCGTGCATTTCGGGCATCGTACCAGTCGCTGGAATCCGAAGATGCGTCCGTACATTTACGGTCGCCGAAATCTGATTCACATCATCGATATCAAAGAGACCGTTCGCGGTCTGATGCGTGCTCAGCAGTACCTGAAGAAGGTGTCCTCGCAGGGCAGCCTGATCGTCTTCGTCGGAACGAAGCGGCAGGCAGCGGAACCGGTCATCGAAGCCGCAAAGGCCTGTGGAATGCCGTGGGTTTCCGAACGCTGGCTCGGTGGCATTCTGACGAACTTCCGTACTGTGCGCAGCCGCCTGAAACGCTACGACGAACTGGAACAACTCGAGGAAAGCGGCGAACTCGCCCAGTACTCGAAAAAGCGACAGTCAACGCTGCGTCGGGAATTCAAGAAGATCAAACGGAACCTCGAAGGTATCCGCGATATGAACCGCATCCCGGAAGCGGTTGTCGTTGTTGATCCGAAGGCCGAAAAGAACGCAATTCACGAATGCCGCCTGATGGGCGTCAAGATTGTCTCGCTGATCGATACGGACTCGAACCCTGACGATGTCGATCTGCCGATTCCGGGCAACGATGACAGCATCCGTTCGATTCGCCTGATCCTCAGCCACCTTGCCGATTCGATCAACGAAGGCAAAGCTGCAGTTCCTCAAAAGGAAGCGGCTCCCGTGGCTGAAGAGCCCAAGGCTGTTCCGAGCATCTGATCGGCATCCTCTGATTCGCTTCGCCCGGCTGCGATTCGCTGGCCGGGCTTCTGATACTTTTCTGCCGCGACCGGACACGGACGTTCGGCGTGCCGGCTGAAACTGCGGTCCCGCCACTGGCGAGTCTGACCTCAGTTTCGACTTTCAATCACTCAGTCACTAAAAAGTAAGGACAGGCCCATGTCAGTCAGTGCCGCAGCCGTGAAGGCACTCCGGGAAAAAACCAACCTCCCGATGATGGATTGCAAGAAGGCTCTCGTGGAAGCAGACGGAAACGAAGAAAAAGCCATCGAGATCCTGCGCGAGCAGTTCAAGAAGATTCAGCTCAAGCGAGCCGACAACGCGACGACCGAAGGTACGATCGCGATTCTGATCAACGACGACGCGTCGCAGGCGGCGATGGTCGAAGTTCAGTGCGAATCAGCTCCGGTCGCAACCGGCGAGGATCTGCAGAAGTTCGCAAAGCAGTGCGTCGAGCAGCTGCTGAACGGACCAGGCGCCGCGACTCCGGAAGAGCTGCTCAGCCAGCCGGCTCCGGGAGCGAACGGCAAGACGCTGCAGGGTTGCTGGGAAGACATGACGAATCAGATTCGTGAGAAGATCGTCGTCGCCCGCGTGGCTCGCGTCGCAGGCCCGGTTCAGGGTTACGTTCACCACGACGGCAAGAAGGGCGTGCTGTTCCAGGCAGAAGGCGATTCCGGCAAGCTCGACGTTCTCCGCGACGTCGCGATGCACGTCGCCGCTCTGTCGCCGGCCTGCTGCCATCCGGAAGAGCTGGATCAGGCGGCTGTCGAAGCTCAGCGTGCAGCTCTGACCGAAGAAGCGAAGGCTTCCGGCAAGCCGGACAACATTGTCGAGAAGATCGTCGATGGCCAGATCAAGAAGTACTACGACGAACAGGGCGTCCTGACGTTCCAGGCGTTCGCGAAGGACGACTCGAAAACCGTCAGCCAGGCGCTGGCCGAATCCGGCTACACAGCCAAAGGCTTCACCCGCTGGGTGCTCGGCAACTGATTGTCTTCGCGGATGCCGGCTCGGCGTTCGTGGTGCACAACTGAGAGAAAACCACGAGGGACAGGAGTCAGCGCTCCTGTCCCTCGTTTCGTTGAGTCGCTACTCTTCCGCGCGTTGATGGCAGAGCGTCATTGATGCGAAATATCAGAACGGATCGTTCATCGTTCAGGAAGGAAGTCGTGATGTCCGAGGCGTCTGTCGCCCCCGTCTACAAACGCGTGCTGCTCAAGCTGAGCGGCAACAGCTTCTGCCGAGCTGGCGAGTCCGGCATCACGATGGCCGAAGTGTCCAACGTGTCCGAACAGATCAAGCGGATTCACGATTCCGGAGTGCAGCTCGCGATCGTCTGCGGCGGCGGAAACATCCTTCGCGGTCGCGACTTTGCAGCAGTCAGTGCCGCGATCAAAGCTCCAACGGCTCACTACATGGGAATGCTGGCGACCGTCGTCAATGGCCTCGCCCTGCAGGACGCTCTGGAGAACGCTGGCGTCCCGACACGGCTGCAGACGGCGATTCGGATGGAAGGCGTCGCTGAACCGTTCATCCGCCGCCGCTGCGTGCGGCATCTTGAGAAGGGACGAGTCGTCATTCTCGCCGCTGGAACTGGCGGCCCGTTCGTGACGACCGACACCGCGGCGGCACTCCGGGCGCGAGAAATCGAGGCTGACGTTGTGCTCAAAGCCACGCGAGTCGACGGCGTCTACTCGGACGATCCCGAGAAGAACCCGCACGCCGAAAGATATGCGACCATCTCGTTCCAGGACGTCCTGCGGCACGACCTGAAGGTCATGGACGCCCAGGCGATCCACCACTGCATGGAACAGAACATCCCGATTGTCGTCTTCAACTATCAGAAGCCGGGCAACCTTGAACGCGTCATTGCGGGCGAGGCGATCGGAACACGCGTCGGCGGTTCGTAACCGCCGTCCGATCACTCCGATTGAGTGACACCGCGTCGCCTGCCAGAATCTGCGAAACGCAAAACCGCCCACAGACCTGAGGACTCCAAAATGGATCAGGACGAAATTCTTCTCGACGCCGAAGAGCGTATGGAAAAGGCCGTCGAGGTCTTCACGAACGATCTTTCCGGGCTGCGTACCGGGCGAGCGACGACAGGCCTCGTCGATTCGATTCGCGTGGACTACTACGGATCGCAGACGCCGCTGAAGCAGATCGCGAATATCTCCGTACCCGAGCCGCAGCAGATCGTCATCCGCCCATTTGATAACGGCACGATGAACGATATCGTCAAGGCAATTCAGGCCAGCGACGTCGGCCTCGCCCCGATGTCCGACGGTCGGCTGATCCGCCTGAACGTGCCGGCTCTGTCGACCGAACGCCGCCGCCAGCTCGTCGGACGTATCAAGGAGTTTGCCGAGAAGGCTCGCGTTTCGATCCGCAACATCCGCCGCGACGCCAACAAGCACGCCGACCAGTCGCAGAAGGACAAGATCCTGTCTGAGGACGAACGCGACACCGTCAAGGACGAAGTGCAGAACCTGACCAAGACCTACGAGGGCAAGGTCAACGACGGAGCCGCGGAAAAAGAAAAGCAGATCATGGACGAGTAACGGCTCGGCCCTGGTTGCCAGTCGAAGCGAAACTCGCGCAGAGTTTCGGTCGAGCGGTGATCGAGGCAGCTGGGTGGCCAGGGCTGGAGCGAGGTACGAGCGAAGCCCCGGTCGGCAGATTCAGAGCGCCAAGGCCCGGGGCTTCCTTCGCAGGCTCAGTCCAGCCCCGGCCACCCGTTGACGACCTGACCGGTCAGGATGTCCTGTCGCTGAATGACGGCTGCGGGTTGCAGGCAAACTGGAGTGGACCGCGAGCTGCCGTTCAGCGCGTTTTGAGTGAACGTTTCGCAGGTTCTGCTGACGATGCGGCCTGTCTCGCGCATACTGCCGCCGGAAGAATCACTCAGGCTCGGATAACCTGACCTTCGACGCGGGTGCGCTCAGCAGTTGCCGGTCGAAGTCTCAGGCCTCAGGAGCCCGCCGGGTTTTCGGGACGCAGACGCTGATGTCCGGAAAGCCAAACGTCAGAGAGGACGTGTCTGTGTCTCAGCTTCGACTCGCACTGGTCATCCACAACCACCAGCCGATCGGCAACTTCGACGGCGTATTCGAGCAGGCCTGGAACGACAGTTATCGACCATTTCTCGATCTGCTCGCCGAGTTCCCCGGCCTCGCCCTGACGCTGCACAATTCGGGCAGCCTGCTGGAGTGGCTGGTCGCGCACAAACCGGAGTACCTCGACCAGGTCCGCTCGCTGATCGAACGCGGCCAGATCGAAATCATCGGCGGCCCGTTCTACGAACCGATTCTCGCCAGCATCCCGCGCCGCGACCGGATCGGCCAGATTCAGCAGTACTCGAAGTACCTCGAGCAGCACTTCGGACAGACGGTCCGCGGCATGTGGATTCCCGAGCGAGTCTGGGAGCAGTCGTTCGCCAGCGACATCGTCGACGCCGGCATCGAGTACACGGTGCTTGACGATTCCCACTTCCGCAGCGCCGGCCACGCTCCCGAGGAACTGACCTCGTACTTCCTGACTGAGGACGAAGGCCGCGTCCTGAAGATCTTCCCGGTCTCAGAACCGCTGCGCTACGCGATCCCGTTCCAGGACGTGCATCGTTCGATCGAGATCCTGCGCGGCCTCTACGAAGCGAATCCAGACTCGGTCGCGGTCTTCGGCGACGATGGAGAGAAGTTCGGGACGTGGCCGGAGACCTACCGCACCTGTTACGAAGAGGGCTGGCTGCGACGGTTCTTCGAGCTGCTGCGTGACAACTCAGAGTGGCTGAAGGTCTCGACACTGGGCGAATGCGTCGACAATACGCTGCCTGCCGGTCGCACTTACCTGTCGGATTCCAGCTACCGCGAGATGACCGAGTGGGTGCTGCCTGCCGAGCGGCAGAAGATTCTGCTCGGAACGCGAAAGACGAAAGAGCAGGACGATCCCGACTGGCCGAAGCTCGCGCCATTCGTTCGCGGCGGCTTCTGGCGAAACTTCCGCAACAAATATCCCGAAACCAACGAGATGTATTCGCGGATGCTCGGCATCAGTAACCGGCTCGCGCAGCTCGAACAGCGGGATACCGATCGCGAGTTCGCCGACCAGCTCAACGAAGCCCGTACCGAGCTGTACCGCGGCCAGTGCAACTGCTCGTACTGGCACGGAGCCTTCGGCGGCCTGTACCTGCCACATCTGCGGCTCGCCGTCTATCACCACCTGATCGCGGCGGACTCGATTCTCGAACGCGTCGACCGGCGGCTCTCCGGCATCGTGCCCGAGTCGGTCCGGGACGACCGCTGGGTCAGTGCCGCGTCCGACGATTTCAATTTCGACGCGCGTAAGGAGCTGCGGCTCGCTGGCGATCGACTCGTCGCGTACCTCGCTCCGGCAACCGGCGGACATCTGTATGAACTCGATGTTCGCAGCATTCGCCACAACCTGCTGGCGACACTGAACCGCCGCCCCGAGATATATCACGAAGCGATCATTCATGCCGCGAATCCCGACGGCGAACAGAGTGGCCTGAACGCTGCCAGCATTCAGGGCGAGATCAAGTGCAAGCAGGAGGGGCTCGATCAGAAGATCGCTTACGACAACTGGCCGCGCAAGGCGCTGGTTGACCACTTCATTCACCCCGGCCTGTCGCTCGAAGACTTCCGAGCTGGCAAGGGGCACGTCAGCGACTTCCAGTCCGGTGTTTATCAGACGCGGCTGACGACGTCGCGCGAACGCGTCGAAGCCTGCATGGCTCGTCGAGGCCACTTGGCGGACTACACGATTCAGGTCAGCAAGACCGTCTCGTTGGACGTGTCGAGCAGCGGGACGATCGAGGTCCGCTATGAACTCTCCGAGATGCCGCCCGGCCTGCCAGTCCACTTCGCCGTCGAGATCAACCTCGCCGGCCTGCCTGCCGGAGCCGACGACCGCTACTACTACGGCGCCGATGGCCAGCGTCTCGGTCGTCTGGAAACCGAACAGAGTCTCGACCACGTCGAACGAATCGGCCTTGTCGACGAGTGGCTCGGTATCGACGTCGGTCTCGACCTCTCAAAGCCCGGCGGCATCTGGACGTTCCCGATCGAAACCGTCAGCCAGTCTGAAGGTGGCTTCGAGATGGTCCACCAGTCCTGTTGCGTCGTCCCGCACTGGGAGTTCGAGGTCCCCGAAGACGGCAAGTGGACCGTCGAGTTGAAACTTGGCGTCGACACCTCCGCCGCCCAGGCCAAACTGCTGTCCGAAGCCGCAGGTGCTTCACACTGAGTCGGAAGAACCTGGAAATCAACAACGAACCAGTTCCCAGTATGCGACTGCCCCGCCTCAAAAACTGGTGACCTGAAACCGAACGTGAGTAATCCGCGCAAAGGCCGTCTCACCGCAGGTTAATCGGGTCAACGTCGACGACGAATTCGACGTTGCGGTCCTGCGGCAATGTCGGACGCAACTCGCGCCATAGCTAGCGGACGGGATCAAGCTCGGTCGACGAGAGCAGAAAGTGGAAGCGATAATTCGCCTGCAGCTTCGCGACCGGGCACGGAGCCGGGCCGAGGACGCGGATGTCGAGCGACCTCGACTTCACCACGTCTCGGATCACGTCGGCCATATCGAGTGATACCGACTGAACGACGTCCTCGATCGGGCCGCGCAGAATCACGCGGACGTAGTGACGGAACGGTGGAGCGTCCATTTCGCGGCGGATTTCGAGTTCGCCTTTTGCGAAGCCCAGGAAGTCGTGGTCGACTGACTTCTGAATCGCGAAGTCGGTCGGTGAGCACGTCTGCACGAACACCCGACCGCCGCGTTCACTGCGTCCTGCCCTGCCGGCCACCTGGCTGATGAGCTGAAACGTTCGCTCGGAAGCCCGCAGATCGGCCTGGTGCAGAACGGTGTCGGCGTCGACGACTCCAACCAGCGTGACGTTCGGGAAGTCGAGCCCCTTCGCAATCATCTGAGTGCCGACGAGAATGTGAGCCTCGCCGCGACGGAATGTTTCGAGAGCCTCGTCGTGGCTGCCGCGCTTCTGCATCGTGTCGCTGTCCATGCGAATGACGCGGTGCTTCGGGAACTTCGAGATGACTTCCTGTTCGAGCCGCTGCGTGCCCGTCCCGAAGTAGCGAATGCCCGGCCCGCCGCACTGCGGGCACATCTGCGGCGGCGGCATCTCGGCACCGCAGCAGTGGCACAGAATGATGTTCCGGTCGCGGTGAAACGTGTACGTGATATCGCAGTCCCGGCACTTGACGCCCGAGCCGCAGCTGCGGCACCAGACGGTCGGCGAGTACCCGCGTAGGTTCAGAAACAGAATGACCTGCCCGTCGTCATTCAGCGCGGTCTGAATCCCGGTCCGCAACGCCCGCCCGATCGAATGCCCTTTCGAGCACAGCGGGTCGTTACGGATATCAACCAGCGTGACCGGCGGAAGCGGCAACCCGGAAACGCGGTTGGGCAGCGAGAGGAGGGAGCTGGAATGCGGAGTTCGGAATGCCGAATGCGGAATGTCTGCACTCGGCCCCGTGCTCGGCTGCTGCGTTTTCAATTCCGCATTCCGAACTCCGCATTCCGCATTCGCCCCGATCACTTCCGCCCAGGTTTCCAGTGTCGGTGTCGCCGAGCCCAGAATCAGCGGGATGCCGCAGAGTTCGGCGCGGTGGCGGGCGACTTCGCGGGCGTGGTAGCGAGGGGCGGTGTCCTGTTTGAACGTGTTTTCGTGCTCCTCGTCGATGATGATCAGGCCGAGGTGTGGCGTCGGGGCGAAGATCGCGCTGCGAGCTCCGACAATGACCTGCACGTCGCCACTCGCGATCTGCTGCCAGTGCCAGTGGCGTTCGGCGTCGGTCAGGTGGCTGTGCAGAACGGCGACGGAATCGAAGCGGCTGCGGAAGCGGCGGATTGTCTGCGGCGTCAGGCTGATTTCGGGGACGAGCACGATCGCCTGCCGTCCGTAACTAACGACCTCACGGATCGCCTGAATGTAGACCTCGGTCTTGCCGCTGCCCGTTACGCCGTGAAGAACGAACGTTTTCGGCTTTCGTGTCTTGAGCTGAAAGACGATCGTCGACAGCGCCCGCTTCTGATCGAGGTTCAGTTCGAGGTCCTGCTCGCGGGCGATGTGCCCGAGCGACGCGTCGAAGGTACTCGTCCGTTTTCGCACCTGGATGACGAGGCCCTTGTCCCGCAGGCCGTGAATCGGTGCCGGGCTGCACCCAACTCGTTCGGTGATCGCGTCGCCGCGGACGGGTTCGTTCGCAGATCGCAGGTACTCGACGATCGCCAGCTGCTTGCTCGGCAGTTTCTGATTTTCGAGTAGCTCGTCGACGTTCTCGGCCAGCGTGAAAAACGTCAGCTCACGCGTGCCGGCCTGCTTGCGGACTCCGGCGGGAATCGCGGTCGCCAGCGCCTGACCCCAGCCGCACAGGTACCGGTCGGCCATCCACTTCGTCAGTTCGAGCAGTTGCTCGTCGACGATCGGCTCGCGGTCGACGAGTGCCGTGATCTCTTTCAGTTTGCGGTTCGCGACCGGCTGATTCGTCAGGCCGACGCAGAAGCCGATCTCGTTGCGGTTGCCTTTGCCGAACGGGATCTCAACCCGCTGTCCGGGGCCGAGCAACTCACGCAGGGCTTCCGGGATCAGGTAATGAAACGTCTGTTCGAACGGGCGGTTGATCGCGACTTCGGCCAGCACGCGATCTTCCTCGACCGCGATCTCCCAGGCAGGACGATCGGGCTCGGGAGCGAACAGGGCTTTCTGGCGAGGGCGGTCCGAACTCATGGCGGGCGGGTTTCAGGCGAGCAGTCTCAGATCAGCGGGTCGCGGTTGCGACGCACGCCGTTCTGCCAGTACAGACGGTCGTTCGTCACGTGGCCATAGCGGATCGCACAGTTCAGACAGAACTTCG
>JAPOLP010000548.1 GCA_029977045.1 Planctomycetota bacterium | reverse complement strand
CGTGACGTCGCTGTTGATGACATTGAGCTTCCGCGCGGCGGCGACTGACTTCGGAAGCTGCTGCCGGATGTCTTCCTCGTCGAACAGCACCTGCCGCTGCAGATTGCTCGCTTCGACGAAGTCACGGTCGACGACGCGCAGAAAGCCAACGCCAGCTCGCGTCAGTGTTTCGGCGAGCACGGTGCCGAGCGCTCCGCAGCCACACAGCAGCACACGGCTCTGTAGCAGTTTCCGCTGGCCGTCTTCGCCAAGCTGCGGAAATCGAATCTGGCGGCTGTAGCGATCGAGGTTCATCAGCGTTGCTCATCCTGCGCCAGATTGCTCGGCAGCGTTGTCTTCCGGGCAACGCCCTCCTCAATCGCAGCCTGAGCAACCGCGTGAGCGACTGCCGGAGCGACTCGGCGATTGAAGACGCTCGGGATGATGTACGACGGCAGCAGTTCCTCGTCGCTGATGACCTGCGCGATTGCCAGCGCGGCGGCCATCTTCATGCGGTCCGTCACGGTGTGAGCGCGGACATCGAGCAGGCCGCGAAACATGCCCGGAAAACAGAGCACGTTGTTGCACTGGTTCGGGTAATCCGACCGCCCGGTCGCCATCACCTTGACGTGTGGCCCGGCGTCTTCCGGCGAGATCTCCGGATCGGGATTCGCCAGTGCAAAGACAATTGGGTCGGGAGCCATCGACTTCACATCGTCGACCGAAACAAGCCCGGCAGCCGAGACGCCGATAAAGACGTCGGCTCCTTTCATCACGTCGCTCAGCGAGCCGCTTTGAGCCTCGGGATTTGTGTTCTCCGCCAGCCAGTCCTTGACCGGATTCATGCTCTCGGTGCGGCCCCGGTAAATCGCTCCGCGGCGGTCGGTAACGATCAGATGCTGCACGCCGATCAGCTTGAGCAGCTTCGCGATGGCCATCCCGGCTGCTCCGGCGCCGCTCATCGTGACGCGGATGTTTTCCGGTGTCTTACCGACGACCTTGAGTGCGTTGGTCAACGCCGCCGTGACAACGATCGCCGTCCCGTGCTGGTCGTCGTGGAAGACGGGGATGTCGATCAGGTCGTCGAGCCGCTGTTCGATCTCAACACAACGTGGCGACGAGATGTCTTCGATATTGATCCCGCCGAACGTCGGAGCGATCTGCCGAATGGTCTCGATGATCTGCTCGGGATCCTGCGTGTCGAGACAGATCGGAAAAGCATCGACGCCGGCGAACTCCTTGAAGAGCAGCGCCTTGCCTTCCATGACGGGCATTGCGGCTTTGGGGCCAATGTTTCCGAGACCGAGCACCGCGGAACCGTCGGTCACCACCGCGACTGTATTGCGGCGAATTGTCAGATTGAACGCGGATTCGGGATCGTTGTGAATCGCCATGCAGACTCGAGCGACGCCCGGTGTGTACGCCATCGACAGGTCGTCGCGCGTCTTGACCGGAACCTTCGAATTGACCTCGATCTTTCCACCCAGGTGCATTAGGAACGTCCGGTCGGACACCTTCTGGACTTCGACTTCGGCAATGCCGCGCAGCGCTTCCGTGATGGCCTCACCGTGAGCGACATCTGACGCGTTGACGGTCACGTCGCGAGTAATCCGCGAGCCTTTCACGTCGACAATGTCGACCGCGCCGATGTAACCGTTTGCCTCGCCAATCACCGACGTAATCCGACCAAGCAGGCCTGGACTGTCCGGATAACTCAGCCGGATGGTGAGGCTGTAAGATGGGCTGGGCAGTTTCATGCGGAAGCATCCTGTCGCGAACACGGGTGGCGAGCGACGTCACACCGCTGGGAGTTTTCAGATCAGCGACCGGATTCTGTGAGGCAGTGCCGAGGTTTGCAATCTGCGCACGACGAGGTTGCAGCGTTCCTGATGACGCGTCAGCAGGAGTCGATGGAGGCTGCGCAAGTTCGCTCAGCAGAAACTGTCGGGATCCGGTAAAGGTTAGTCGGCTTTGACCGGGATGCTGATCACGAGGCCGGCGACACTGCGGACGTTCTGCTGGGGGCGGATGCCGGAGAGGTGGCACTTGGTGCAGCCGGCGAACAGCGAGATGGCTCCCGCGCGACGGTAGACGCCGTCTTCAATCTTCTCAAATTCCCGCTCCCCTTTGGCAAGTTGGCGCTACGCGTCTTTCTCGAAGCCCGGTTCGGGTTTGTGGTCGATGTTCATTGCGGGAGTATTGACGGCAATCCATCGGGTCTTGCCACCGGTCTCGCGGTCGATGTCGCGGAACACGTTTTCGAGGGCTCGTGCCGGAATCGTGTCGCGTGAGTCTTCGTCGAAGTAGGTCCGATGCACGGTGTGCAGCGTCCTGACGTAAACCTCGTGCAGCAGCTTCGCCTGGCGTCGAGCTTCCGCGATCGTTAGCCGCTCGACTTCCGGCTTGTCGGCATCAGCGCTGGTTGCCTTCGATTCAGCATCGTCAGACTTGGATTCCGGCTTGCCATCCTGAGGTTCGCCCCACAGGACGGAGGTCAGCAGCAGGACGCCCAGGGCTCCGAGCGTCAGGGACGAACCGGGAAGAAAGCGACGAGCGAATTGCGTTCGGGCCATGATCGAACCTGTCTTCTGTGTCTGGAGGCGGGACCGGTCGCCGTGGCGGGCCGGCTTATTCAGGGGCGGGAGTGGGCGGGTACATACCGCATTCAATGTGGTTGCCGTCGGGGTCGAGGAAGAAGATCTGCCGGACTCCGGTTTGTGGAACAACGCTTTCCCGAAACGCGATGCCGCGTTCGTTGAGCGATCGTTCGACGGCGTCGATGTCGGAAACTCGAAACGCGATGTGATCCGCTCGCGTTCACGGTTCCGTGATCGGCGGGTCGAGCGGTTCTGGTGTCTGGATCAAATGAATCTGCAGGCCGTAGTTGAACAGCCACGCGCCGGGAAAACTGAAGTTCGGTCGCTGGATCGGCTGGAAACCGAGCACGTCGATGTAGAACTCGCGGCTGCGTTCGAGATCACGAGTGACTCGCGAAACGTGATGGATGAATTCAACAGACAGTGCTTCCGGCATCGGAGTCGCTCCACAGGTTCAACAGGTGACAGGGATCAGATGGTTGAGCCTGACGTTCCGGGCTCAGCCCAGACATGATGACCCACTGCAGCCTGTTCGTCATCCGCTGGCCTGGTTAGCGGAACCGCGCGAGTCCGATGGTCCAGAGGTCGTAGGTTGGGACTCTGTCCCGACGCCTGCTTTTTCTGACTGTCGGGTCGGAGACCCAACCTACTGGAATCACCGCTCAGGGGCCGGACGGCTTGCGCCGTTCCGCTAACTCAGTTCGCCAACGAAAAAAGCCTCGAGCGCGGGCGGTCCGCGATCGAGGCTGTCTTCGCCGAGGGTCGTCTGGCCGGTCGTCAGCCAGAAATTCAAACATCGAAGCTATCCCGGATCGGCCAGGCCGTCAAATGCAGTGTGGAATCGGGCCGCGTTTCGATTCCGGAATCTCGGAGAAAAGTGCTGTCGCGCTGTTCCGTTATTGCTTACAGGGCCGCGTTGAGCCCTCAGAATGGCCTCGGTGTGCTGCCCGCTCTGGCCAGATGTCCGCAGTTTCTGCTGAACATTGTCGGGAGATTCCGAATGTCCGCGATCCGCTGTCTGAGTTCTGAGGAGTTGCGGGATTTCGTGCTGGGGCAGACCGACGACGCCCGGGCGGAAGAGATTCTCGCCCACCTGTCGGAATGCCCGGCGTGCGAGGACACCGTCGCGTCGCTCGACGACACCGCCGATTCGCTGATCGCCTCGGTGCGCCAAGCCGTCGAACAGGGAGACGCTGACAGATCGCCGTCTGACGAGGCTGCTGACCCGCTGGCTGCTGCGCTGGCAAACGTCCGCGACCAGTTCGCTCCGAGCGTTGCAGCACCGCCACTCGACGGCAGCCTGTCGCGGATTGTCGAACGTGTCCGCGATTACGAACTGGTCGACGAACTCGGTTCTGGCGGGATGGGCACTGTTTACAAGGCGGTGCATACGAAGCTTGACCGCACCGTCGCGCTCAAGCTGCTGCCCGCTCGGCGACTGCGCGATCAAGCGGCGGTCGCTCGGTTCGAGCGCGAGATGAAAGCGATCGGGCGGCTCGATCACCCGGCGGTCGTTCGCGCAACGGACGCGGGCGAGGTCGACGGAACTCACTTCCTGGCGATGGACTTCGTCGACGGCATCGATCTCGGAAAGCTCGTCCGCCTGACCGGTCCGCTGGACGTCGCCAGCGCCTGCGAGCTGATTCGTCAGGCTGCCATCGGCCTGCAGTACGCTCACGAGCAGGGGCTGATTCACCGCGACGTGAAGCCGTCGAATCTGATGGTGGAGCGGTCGAGTCGAGGGTCGAGAGTCCAGAGTCAAGAGACGGACTCCAGTGGCGCCCCGTTGCCTGCTTCTGGACCCTCAACTCAGGACTCTCAACTCCCCACCGTTCGCATCCTCGATCTCGGGCTAGCGCTGTTCGGGTCGGCGAGCGAAGCGGTCGACGAGCTGACGACGGTCGGGCAGCTCATGGGCACGCTCGATTACATGGCGCCCGAGCAGGCAGATAACAGTCACGCAGTCGATGCCCGGGCCGACGTTTACAGTCTCGGTGCAACGCTGTTCAAACTGCTGGCCGGAGCGGCTCCATACGAAACCGCCGAACGCTGCAGCCCGCTGCAGAAGATGAAGGCTCTGGCAACGACCGACCCGCCGCCGATCGCGTCCCGCTGCGATGGCCTGCCCGACGGTCTGGCCGAGATCGTCGACCGAACGTTGCTGCGTGATCCT
>JAPOLP010000827.1 GCA_029977045.1 Planctomycetota bacterium | reverse complement strand
CTGAATCGTCTACTTCACGATCTCGCGAACGAGCATGAAACTCTCCGCTGCGTCGCAGCTTACGGTGGCGCCGCGGTAGCGAGCGAGTGATTCAATGGTCCTCAGTGAACGCGCACTCGGCGGTGGCTGCACCTGTGACTCAAAACATGCCATCGCGTCCAGCTTCAACTGCAGGCACTCGCTGATGTCGACGAACACCGTCGGATAGAAAACCGAATCCGCCAGCGGCGGCGCCCACTCAGTTTCCGAGATCGTCTCGTAAACCAGAATCCGCCGCACGGGACAGTGCCCCAGCGGTCGAGCGGCCACCAGAGCGGCGTGGTACAGATGAAAATGGTCGCTGTGAATATCGCCGTGATGCGGGATGTAGAGACACTCGACCTGCTGCTCGCGAATGACCGACGCAATCGCTTCCGCAAGCTGGTACCTCGGCACGGTATCGAGCGCCGGCGCCGGGAAGTCCCGAAAATGCGTCTGAGTCACGCCGAGCTTCGCGTGCGCCCGCTTCGCCTCTTCGCGGACGTGAGCAACACCCACGTCCGAGTACAGCTCCGGCATCCCGCGCGTCGCCACGAGCACGTGAACCTCGTCGCCGTTCGCGACATGCCGCGCGATCGAACCACCACAACCGAGCACCTCATCATCCGGATGCGGTGCAACAACCAGTACCTTCATCAAGCCTGCCTCCTGCAGCCTGCAACTGACCACGACTTTTGAATTCACCACAGAGACTCAGAGATCACAGAGTTCTTCAGGATGTCTTCTCTGTGATCTCTGTGCCTCTGTGGTTCAAAACTGCGCCACTTCATTTCGATAGCCACTCAAGCCGGAACCGAGCCAGTCGAATGGTCTCGTACGAGCCCTTCTCGCCGCCCTCGAAGAGGCACACGATATCGCCGCTGTCGAGAACTGCCAGTTCCGAGTACGCAGCCGGTCCCTCGAACAGAACCCGGGACACCGGCCAGGTCGCTCCCTCATCGCGGCTGAGTCGGATCGTCAGGTTCGATCGATTCGGCCCGCCGGGGCCGGCGTACAGGACGACGTTCGGGTCCAGCGAGATCCGGTGAATGCTCGCCTGGCACGTCGGGCAGAAGACGTCGTCGTGCAGCTTCGGCTCCGACCAGCTCGCGCCGCCGTCCGTGCTGACCGAGAACGCTCGCCGGTTCTTTCCGAGGTAATTCCTCATGCACAGCAAGAGCGAACCGTCGGCGCGTTCGACGACCTCGCACTCATTCATAAAGTTGCCCGTCGATCCACCGAGCTGCCAGGACTTGCCGTGATCGTCGCTGAAGATCACGTGGCTGTGCCGAAACTCGCCGACTCGCGGCGTGTCCTTCAAGCGGTAGTCGCACGGAATCACCAGCCGCCCGGCGTGGCGACCACGCTGAATCTGAATCCCGTGCCCCGGCCCGGTTGCATACCAGCCCCAGTCGTCACGTTTGACGTCCGAGGTAATCTCGACCGGCTCGGTCCAGGTGATACCGTCGTCGACGCTGTGCGTCATGAAGACTCGATCGTTATCCCGGCAGAACGGCAGCCAGATCGTTCCCGTCTGCTGATCAACGACCGGGCACGGATTGCCGATCGTTACCGGAGCGTCGCCGCCTTCCTCGTAAACAAGCTGCTGCTTCGACCAGGTCTTCCCGCCATCGACACTTCGCTTCAGCAGCAGGTCGATATCGCCAGCGTCCGAACCACTCGACTTCCGCCCTTCGCAGAACGCCAGCAACGCACCCTGCTTTGACAGCACGAGCCCCGGGATTCGATACGTGTGATACCCGTCCGCGCCAGACCGGAACACAACCTGCGAATCTCCGGCCTGCAGTCGGACGCAGAACACTGCGACCAGAACGATGAGAGAACTCAAACGCACCATCAATGACTCTCCGCAAATCCTGATTGCCCGTCGGCTCACCAGTTACGCAATTCGTGACCGCCACTTGTCGCAGGCACGCCAGTAGATACGTCTCCGAATCATTGCGGCACGGATTTCGTGACACAACTCGCCGTGCGAGGGCCTTCCACGACCTTCTTTTCGGTGCGATGTGCCAGATCTCGTCGTCGATGAAATTCCGAGACCTTCCGCGGAAATCCCGCTGGTTCACCAGCGTCGCTCGTCTTCAATTCGGCGACGCTCCTGAACGTGACGCAAAGTTAGACATCGAAACCGAAGACAAAACAGTGAGGACCTGCATTTGGGAGAACCCTCATGGACAACACACCGAACACGAACCTGGTTGAGTACATCTATGCCAGCGCCGCAACACAGGAGTTTTCAGGAGACGACCTGATCCATCTGCTGCGACTGGCTCGGACAAACAACACGCAACTCGATATCACCGGAATGCTGCTGCATCACGACGGATCGTTCATCCAGGTGCTCGAAGGCCCTGAAGAAGCCGTACGAACTCTGTTTGAAACCATCAGCCGCGATGAACGCCACGCGAACATTCTGCTGCTCTCCAAAAGAGCGATTGAAGAACGATCCTTCGGCAACTGGGGCATGGGTTTCGTCTGCACGTCCTGCCTCGGCATGAAAGATCTCGAAGGCTTTTCTGACCTGCTCCTGTCGCAGGCAACGGCCCTCGAAATGGAGCATCACGCCGACCGCGCTCACCAGGTCCTGCTCAAATTCCGCGAAGGCCGCTACCACCAGCACGTCGACCAGGACGCCAGCCTCCGCCAGCCCGCATGATCGCACTTGGAACATCGATCACGCAGCAGAAAACAGCCTTGCTCGGTAGCCACGTCCTTCCTGGCATCCAGTTGAGATTGCTCCTGTCGTGCATCAAACGGCGCGATCACCGACAACGACGCATCAGCAGATGAGATAGCAACCAGATGATTTGTCACTCAGACACTGAAACTGGTCGCAAGGCGTCGGCGGTTCCACCGTCGAGCATGCGGACACGGATGCTGTGGAATACGAATTCGCTGCCGCCACCAGGAATGTAGATGCTGAGGCGACGGTGCTGCGAATCATACTCATCCTTATCAAGTGCCAGTTTGTCGCAGTCCCCGCTCCACTCGGAGACCTGACTGCCGTCGACAAAGACGGTCACATGATCATCCCGCTCATCCTTGCCGCGACGAACCTGGACACGCAGTGAGGTCTGCTGATTGGACTTAATCCCCGATTCTTTCGCCAGAAGAGCCGCGGGCGTCGCTGCGGACTTAAAAGCATTGCCGATCCAGAATCCAGCATGATTGACCCAGTCGAAAAACAGAGGGCAATCTCTGCGTGATGTCGGAATGTTGATGGCGAATCCAACCATCCCTTTCCTTCGAGTGAAGCTGACATCCAGTTCAAAAGCCGACCAGTCAGAGTCGAGTGGAAGAACAAGTTTGTGCGGCTTGTCATCCGCAAAGCCGGCCGTGAGTTCTCCGTTCTCAAGCTGCCACTCATTCTTCCCCAGAAAACTCAGATTCAAGTT
>JAPOLP010000630.1 GCA_029977045.1 Planctomycetota bacterium | reverse complement strand
TGATCGACTTCGTCCAGACGGTACTCAGCGAGCACGCGCCGCGGACATACTCAAGCCGCTGACCGAGCGTGCTGGCACTCATGCCGCGAGCTTCGCCGAGGTACTTCAGGATGCTCTGCGGAGTCATCTCGGCGTACAGCGGCCCGTTTTCCGGGAGGTAACCGAGTCGAGACGCAGCCGACAGGCGGTCGGTCTGCATATCGTGCCCAGCGATTCGTGCCGAGCCGCTCGACGGAGCCAGATAGCCCGTCAGCATTTTCATCGTCGTTGATTTACCAGCGCCGTTAGGTCCGAGAAACGCCGCAACCTGCCCGCGCGGGACAGAAAACGTGACATCCTCGGTGGCGACGAACGAGCCGTAATACTTACTCAGCCCATCCGCCTCGATCATCACGTCGCTGGAGCCACTGGTGGTGCTGTCAGTCATCGTGTGCAGTTCCGGGTGAGGAATACAGGTGGGAAAATCAGCCGGCAGGACGCGACAGGATACCGATCAGAGTCTGCCAATTTGAGCGCACAGACCCACAAGACCTGCCAATCTGCCAGTTCAGCTCCAGAAGAACGAAGCCGTCTGGCGTCTGCCAGTCCGCAAAAAACGAGCCAGCAGGTCCATTCGCCGGCACGAGGCCATGCCGGAAAGCAAAGCGCGTTCCAGTGCGGCAGCGACCCGTTGATCCGCACGACAACCAGGCCGGCCTTTCTGGATTCGCCACCGCGAACGGTGACTCATTGAGGACACATTCGTCAGACTTCCGCGACCGTGCATCGCGAAGCAACTCCCAGCGAAACCTGATCCAGAGAGCCCGACCATGAACCGCGTCCTCGTCCTCTACCACTCGAACAGTGGCAACACGAAACGCATGGCCGAGTTCGTCGCCGAAGGCGCTCAGCAGATTTCGGAGACCGAAGTCCGCCTGCGGAGCATCGACGAAGCGACTGCTGATGACGTTGTCTGGTGCGACGGCATCGCGGTCGGCACCCCGACGAACATGGGCCTGCTCTCCTGGCCCATGAAAAAATTCTGGGACGAGACGATGCTGAACCAGTGGATGAAGGTGGACGGCAAGATCGGCTGCGCGTTCTCATCAAGTGGCGGTTACGGCGGCGGCAGCGAAATGGCCTGCCAGTCGATTCTGACACTGCTGATCAACTTCGGTTTTCTGGTCTTCGGTGTCACCGACTACGTCAGCAAGCTGACCACACTTCATTACGGAGCGATCTCTGTCCGAGAACCTCGCGACGACGAAACCGCCGACGCGTGCCGCAAGCTCGGCAAACGTCTCGCCGAATGGACCGCCGTGTCCGTCCACGGTCGCCGCGACGAGCACCCGCTCGCTAAAAACGACGAACGTCTTCCGCCCGGTTGAGACTACAGATCGCGCTTCGCGTTGCCTCTCCAGCAACGGAGCGTCGCCAAAAGCAAAAAGGGACGCCGGTTTCCCGACGTCCCTTGCAAGTCACATTTCAACCAGCAACTGACAGATCACACAACGCCATCAGCGTCGTCCATGTCGTCGAATTCTTCTCCGTCAGCGTCGCCATTGTCATCGCCGTCTAAATCCTCGTCATCAAGTTCCGCTTCGAGTTCCGGATTCGCATCCGAGACGCGGACGTCTGACGACTCGTCATTGCCGGTTCCTTCCTTGAGAGCCAGCTCGCCGCTGCGACGGAAGTCGAGCAGCGAGTCGATGGCCGTTCCCAGCCACAGCGATGCGAACGGGACGTTGCGAAACGCCTTGTATCCCTTGCGGGTCCGATGCTGAATGTCTCCGGCACCCAGCAGCAGCAGTTCGAGGATGTCCCGCGTTTCACGCTTCAGCCCGCGAGCAAAGATCGGCTCGCGAGTTGTCGCCCGCAGAAACTGGTGCTCATAGACGTAGGACTCGTCAATCTCGACACGGTGAAACAGCCACGCCCAAACGACTTCCGCAGCAATCAGCGCCGTGAAGACGTACGCCGCCGCGACGAAGAAGCCCGGCGAGACCGACGCGTCGAGATACTCGATGTGAGCCTTGACGGCCGTCAGCGGATTCCACGCCAGCTCAACCGTTGCCATGTGAGCCATCCCGAAGAACGCGATCAGCCCAACGGCCAGCACCGCACAACGGATGACATCCAGATTGTAGAGAATCGTCACGTAGCACAGGAACAGGGCGACGAACCAGACGAGCAACGCCCATCCGGCGGTCATCCATCCAGCCGCGGTCAACGCCGACAGCAGTAGGCTGCCCCAGATCATCGGGTGCAGGTAGATCGAATCTCCGTACCAGACGAAACGCACGCGGTAAACGCGTTTGCGGTCACGAGTCACCTGTCCGATCAGGTAGGCGAAGAATCGCTGATGGAACGTTCGCAGCACGCTCAGCAGCGGCCAGAGGACAATGCGAATCGGTGCCAGAAAGATGCTGCGCAACACACGCAGGGTCACACTCGAATTCTGACGGTGCATGACTTGAGTACTCATGGAACTCTCCCTGGCGGCCAGGACTGCAAACACGTTTTGCTCAATCGAAAGCCGGGGCCGCGCCTGTTTCCGGTCGTCGTGAGTGGGCGGCAATACGCGGCGGCGAATTAGGCGGATCTGAGAATCAGCCGGATTTCCGCGCCGAATCCGCCAGGTCACGACTGACCCTGACGGCGCGGTCTGGCCACCGAAACACCGAGTTTTCGCGGGAAAACGTGACTGGCAGGGCCGCGATTCCGTATTGCTGCGATTTTCGAATCTGCGGTATAAGCCCGAACGGATTCTGAATGCTGCCCGCAAACCGCGAGGCGGAACGGTCCGAAGGTCCTCAGTACTTCCTCACGCGAATCGAACACGGCAGTCATCTGGACGGCCAACTTTCAACGGGCCACTGAATTCATCAAGCCACTGGTTCGATTCCGCTCCGCACATCACTCCCCGACGACTTCTGAGACTCCCTCATGCGAACTCGATTCGCTGACTTTGATCGCCTTGCGCGAGACGGCGGGACGCCGGTCCGCAAACAGCCGTTTGCCCAGTGGCCAGTCTTCGACAACGAAATGCTGCAGGCCGTGCAGGACGTCCTGAAATCCGGGCAGGTCAACTATTGGACCGGGCAGGAATGCCGCGAGTTTGAAAACGAGTTCGCGAAGTACGTCGGCTGCGAACACGCGGTTGCCGTCTCGAACGGAACCGTCGCTCTCGAACTGGCGCTCGTCGCCCTGGGAGTTGGTTCCGGCGACGAGGTCATCGTGCCGCCTCGAACATTCGTCGCCACCGCGAGTGCCGTTGCGATGCGAGGTGCCGTGCCCGTTTTTGCAGATCTGGATCCGATCAGCGGCAACATCTCGGCGGAGACGATTGAAGCTGCGATCTCCGACAAGACGCGAGCGATCATCCTCGTTCACGCGGCTGGCTGGCCGTGCGAGATGGGGCCGATCATGAGTCTCGCGCGCGAACGCGGCCTGTTCGTCATCGAGGATTGTGCCCAGGCACACGGAGCAACCTGTGACGGTCGCATGGTCGGCTCGATCGGCGACATCGGCGCGTTCTCGTTCTGCCAGGACAAAATCATGACGACCGCCGGGGAAGGCGGGATGCTCACGATGAACTCTCACGAACTCTGGGAGCGAGCCTGGAGCTTCAAGGACCACGGCAAGAGCTGGGACGCGGTTTACCGCCGCCAGCACGACACGGTCTTCAAGTTTCTGCACGAGTCCATTGGCACGAACTGGCGGATGACCGAAGTGCAGGGTGCGATCGGTCGGCTGGCGCTGAAAAAGCTGCCGCAGTGGATCGCGGCTCGACGCCGCAATGCCGCGGTGCTCGACGCCGGTCTCAGTGAGATCGACGGACTGAACGTCGTACAGCCGAAAGCCGGACTCGGACACAGCTATTACAAGTACTACATCAACGTGTCTCTCGACGCGCTGACGGGCGAGTGGGCTCGCGACGACATCGTGCGGGCTCTGCAGGCTGAGGGAATTCCGTGCGGCAGCGGCATCTGCTGCGAGATCTACCGCGAAAAGGCCATCGAATCCGCAGGGCTGGCTCCGTCTCTGCCGCTGCCCGTCGCCGCCGACCTCGACCGCCGAACGATCATGTTTCTCGTTCATCCGACTTTGTCGGAAGACGACATGCGGGACATCGTCGCCGCCTGTCGAAAAGTGATGCGTGCTGCGACCGGCTCACGAGCTGACGCGAGCGACACATCTGAAAGAAAGGCTGCGTGACGCAGTCCGACGACTGGGCTGGCTCACGACAGGGATTGTCAGGCCGGCCAGACAACAAACCAATTGACCGGAACCAGCAGGCAGG
>JAPOLP010000551.1 GCA_029977045.1 Planctomycetota bacterium | reverse complement strand
GCAACCTCAACGGCGTCAATCAGATGGTCACGCCAGGCGACGTGACGATCGACGGCGAGTCCGTCCCACATGGCTGGCTGGTCGCTCCGCATGATGGCGGCGACTTCGACGGCGTGCCTGGTCCGGACATCACAGCGGCTCAGGTTGAGCAGATCATCACGGATGGCATCGCGGAAGCGGAACTTGTTCGCGCGGCGATTCGTCTGCCGCTTGGCAGCCGCACTCGCATGGTTTTCGCGATTGCTGACGAAAGCGGCGAAGTCCTCGGCCTGTACCGGATGCGGGACTCGACGGTGTTCTCGGTCGAAGTCGCCGTCTCGAAAGCCCGCAACACGGTGTACTTTGCGTCAGCGGCTGATCTGCAGGCGATCGATCAGATCGTCGGCCAGAACGGCGAAATCGTGCCTGCGGGAACAGCAGCGACCAACCGAACGCTCCGCTTCATGGCCGAGCCTCGGTTCCCGTCCGGCCAGCCGGACACGATCCCCGGCAACTTCTCGATCCTGCACGACATCGTCGATGCCGACCCTGGCCTGTCATTCGATGACCCGATCGAGACGATCGTCGAATCCGCCGCTCCGATTCCGTACACGGACTTTGACACGGTACTCGGCTTCAACTCGTTCAACCCGAGCAGCAACTTCCGCGACGTCGATAACTACGAGAACCAGAGCGGGGTCGTCTTCTTCCCTGGAAGTTCGCCGCTGTACGGTGCGAACGGTGCTTTGGTCGCTGGCTTCGGTGTCTCTGGCGACGGTGTCGATCAGGATGACGTGGTAACCTTTAGCGGCGCGGGTGATTTTCTGCCGCCTGACGCGATTGTCGAAGCCGATGAAGTCTTCGTAGACGGAATTCGCCTGCCATACCAGAAGTTCCTGCGAAACCCACGAGGTTGATCCGCGGCTCTTGCAGCCCGCTGAATTCAGCGAACAAAACGGACGATAAACGCAGAGCTCGACAACTGGCCGGCACCCAAGGCAAGTGGTTCGCCGCTCGTCGACAATCTGATCAACGAGAAATTCCCCAGGCCGTTGCGACCTGGGGTTTTTCGTTCCGGGAGAACTGTCGTCCGTCGCAGTCTCCGGTCGAGCCAGACAGGGTGGTCGCCATGCTCGCACGCAAATCATCCGCATCACTGCCGGGCCTGCTGCTCATAGGCCTGTTGTTGTCGAGTGCTACTTCGTCCGCGTTTGCTCAGGACGAAGAGCCGCAGCCATCGAAGGTCAAGCAGTTCTTCACGAAGCTGAAGAAGCGCGTCGACCTCGACCCGAACTCCAGCTTCCTCGGTATCCATGAGTGGAAGTACAAGGAAACCGAGAAGACGACCGCTGAGCACCTCGGACGAACTGGCTGCTCGCACATGACTGCTCCGTGGGCCGTCTGCCAGGACGAAAGCAAGTACAGCGGGTACTACGTCGGCGGCGGTGCCGCGGTCGGCGGCGAGCCTCGCATCTACAACCGCGAGGGCACCTGGGGCTGGGACTACTCACCATGGTGGTCGACGATCCGCCTGAACTGGTTCCACGGTCGCCGCTTCCAGGCCGGCGAGGGTCAGTACAACCCCGACACAAAGAACGAGCCACTGGACGATTTCCTCAATCCGTAATGGTCGCTGGTTCGTGACTCTGCCGCGCAGACGGCAGTTCTTGCAGGCGTCCAGCGTGTCGATCCGCGATGACCTTGCTTCCCGTCATCACAGTGACGTTGCCTGTTGTCTTGAGGCAACAGACCGCTCCTTCCCGCACGGAATCCCGATCAGCCTGAGTCGGATCCGGACGTCGCTCCGTCCGGGATTCTGATATCTGCAGACTCGTCACCGCTTTCTGTGCGCGAGTAGAATCGGGCGTTCGGGCAAACTGCCCGGAATGCGAAGACTTTGCGGACGGTTTCTGCCGGAATCCGGTTCGCGACCGCATCGCCGCTTCATCTCGTCGCGCGCTGCAGGTCGCTCCGCTGGGAGTCTGGCACCCGATCACTTCTTTCAATTCAGGGAACGACACATGAAGCGAACCCGGTTCTTCAGCTTCAGCAGCGTCGCCGTGCTGCTGGCTGCGGCCAGCCTGTCGGTATCGACTGTCCAGGCACAGACGGCTCCTCCAACAGCACCAACGTCCGCACCACGACCGCCCTTTCCACCACACACTCAGGTGCTGGCCGAATACGACAAGGTCGTGTCGACGTCGGACGGAGCCCGTTCGCTCTACACGCTTTACAAGCACAAGACTGAGGAAAAGCTGCTGGCGGAACTGCCGGCGAGCTTCGCGTCGCAGAAATACTTCCTGGCACTGACGACCGCTGGCGGTGACTCGTTTGCCGGCCTGCAGGAAGGCGATCTCTACTTCTACTGGCGACAGTTCGGTAAGCGGCTGGCGATGATGCAGCCGAACGTCGAGATCCGGTCAACCGGCGATCCGGAATCGCGGGCTTCCGTCCAGAGACTCTTTACCGACCGATTGGTCCTCGACACGCAGATCCTGACGAAGGGCCCAACCGGCGGCCCGGTCATCGACCTGACGTCGATCCTCGTGAACAACTCGTCAACGTTCTTCCGCACGCGATTTTCCAGCCCGTATCTGACGACGATCTCGAAGGCCAAGGCTTTCCCGCAGAACCTGGAAATTGCGATCGAAGGTCCGACGTCGCGCGGCGGGATTGTTCAGACGCTGCATTACTCGATCAGCGTCCTGAACCCGAATCCGAAGTTCCGACCGCGAGAAGCCGATCCGCGAATCGGTTACTTCACGACGAGCTATGTCGACCTCGGCAAGTACAAGGACACGGAGACTCGCGTTCGTTACATCAACCGCTGGCATCTGGAGAAACGCGATCCGTCGCTGAAGCTCAGCCCGCCGGTGAAGCCGATCACGTTTATCCTCGAACATACCGTGCCGGTGCGTTACCGCCGCTGGGTCGCGCAGGGTATCGAGTACTGGAACAAGGCGTATGAAAAGGTCGGCTTTCTGAACGCAATCGAAGTCGATTACCAGGATGCTCAGACCGGTCGGAACATGGACCTTGATCCGGAAGACGTCCGCTACAACTTCATTCGCTGGCTGAACAACGATGTCGGCACGGCCATCGGCCCCAGCCGCGTCAATCCGATGACCGGTGAGATCCTTGATGCTGACATCATCCTGACGGATGGCTGGATTCGGCATTACTTCCACCAGTTCGACGACATCCTGCCCGCCGTGGCGATGGAAGGCTTCAGTGCCGAAACGCTCGCATGGCTTGGAGAAAACCCGCGCTGGGATCCTCGAGTCCGACTGGCCACACCGGCCCGTCGGCCTGAGATCGCTCGCGAGATTCAGCGTCAATCGATGCTTCCGATGGCGGGTCATCCGATTGCGAAAGTTGATTCGCAGCTTCTGGGTGACGACGAGTACGACGGCCTGATTGGACGTACCAGCCAGGTCAACGGCCTGTGCCTGGCCGCTCAGGGCAAGTCGCTCGACATCGCTCTGGCAGCGATCCACTTCGCACTTCTGGACGCTGAAGAAGCCGCAAAGAAGGACGACGACAAGGACGACGACAAGGACGACGAAGAAAAAGCCAACGAAGAGAAGAAGGACGACGCTGACGCGAAGAAGGACGAGGAAAAGAAAGACGAAAAGAAGGAAGAGCCGAAGCCGGAACCGAAGAAGGATGAGCAGAAGCTCGACCAGATGCCGGAATCGTTCATCGGTCCGCTGCTGGCGGAACTCGTCGCTCACGAAGTCGGCCACACACTTGGCCTGCGTCACAACTTCAAAGCTTAGAGCGTTTACTCGTTCGACGAAATGAACAGCGACGACGTCGTCGGCAAGAAGCCGCTGGCCGGATCGGTCATGGATTACCTGCCGATCAACATGCGGGCGGACAAGGCGAAGAAGCAGGGTGACTGGTCAATGATTGGAATCGGCCCGTACGACGAATGGGCGATCGAATACGGCTATACGCTGTCGAACGACCTGAAGTCGATCCTCGCCCGCGTCAACGAACCGCAGCTGGTTTACGGCACCGATGAAGAAACCGGCGGCCCGGACCCGCGAGCCCGACGTTACGATTTCACGAAGGAACCGCTCGATTACGCGCAGGACCAGATGACGCTGATTCAGAATCAGCGCAAGCGTCTGGTCAACGATTTCGTGAAGGACGGCGAAAGCTGGGCACGCGCTCGCTGGGGTTACTCGCTGACGCTCAGCCTGCAGTCACGGGCGACCAGCATGATGGCCAACTGGCTCGGCGGTGCTTACACCAGCCGATCACTGAAGGGTGACAAGGACGCTCCGACGCCGGTCATTGTCGTCCCCGCCGATCAGCAGCGCAACGCTCTGAAGTTCGTCATCGAGAACACATTCTTCGATGACGCGTTCGGTCTGAACCCGGACCTGATTAATCATCTGAACGTCGACAAGTGGCTCGACGGAGACGGCTTTGCGGCGTTCAACGACGAGCCAACTTACCCCGTCCACGATCAGGTGATCGGCATCCAGGCTTCCACGCTGACGATGCTGATGAATCCGACGACGCTGCGCCGGATCTACGACAACGAGTTGCGGGTTCCCGCTGATCAGGATGCTCTGACGCTGCCTGACGTTCTACAGGCGCTGACTGACGCGATCTGGCAGGAACTCGAAAAGGTACCGGACAAGCAGTACACCACGCGTGTTCCCCTGGTCTCCAGCCTGCGTCGCAACCTGCAGCAGGAACATCTCGAGCGGCTGATCGACCTGAG
>JAPOLP010000775.1 GCA_029977045.1 Planctomycetota bacterium | reverse complement strand
TTCAGAACTGGAGCTGCCACAACTGCTCGGGCTGCTGCCATCAGCACCTGATCGAGATCACAGACGAAGAACGCCAGCGGATTCTCGACCAGAACTGGAAGCCCGCCGACGGAATTCCCGCCGGGCAGCCAGTTGTTGTTCCACATCGCGGGTCGCTGTTTCGGAAGAGCTACCGGCTGGCGCATCAGAACAACGGGGCCTGTGTGTTTCTGCGCGACGATGGCCTGTGTCGGATTCATGCAAAGTTCGGCGAGCCCGCGAAACCGCTCGCCTGCCGTATCTACCCGTACGCGTTTCATCCGGCGGGCGGCCGCGTCACCGTCAGCCTGCGATTCAGTTGTCCGTCGGTCGTCGCCAACAAAGGCAAGTCGGTCGTCGAGAACCGCGACGAGCTAAAGGCTATGCAGAAGCTCGTCGTCCCGGAAGGTGTCGAGCATCTTCCGCCGCCGAACGTCAGCCGACGCGAGAAGGTCGACTGGAAAGACTTCATGCGCTTTGTCGATTGTCTCGACGAAGTGATGTCCGACGACTAGGAGCCGTTCATCGACCGGCTGTTTCAGTGCCTGCAGATCGTCGAGCTGATCGAGCAGTCGCGGTTCCATCTGGTCGGCGGCTCGCGGTTGTCCGAGTTCCTGAACGTGATTTCCGAGGCGACGTCGGAGGGCGACCTGCCTGATGCCGAGAAGCCGAATCACGCGGCGATGATTCAGTTCCGTCTGCTGGTCGCGTACTACGCTCGCATGGACACGGTTGCAGATCTTGATGCCGGCATCGCGGGCCGCTGGCGGCTCTTGCGGGCGGCGACTCGATTCGCGTCTGGACGAGGCAACGCGACGCCGCTGCAGGACTGTTTTCGCGAGGTTCCCTTCGAGACAATCGAGCAGCCGTTTGGCGAGCTGCCGGATGGAGCCGACGAGATTCTCACTCGGTATCTGCGAGTCAAACTGCAGGGGCTGCACTTCTGCGGAGCCGCCTATTACGACGTGCCGTTCTGCGAGGGCTTCCAGAGCCTGACGCTGATCATCCCGTCGATCTTCTGGCTCGCCCGCTGGCTGGCCGCGAGTGATGGCCGCTCGAAGCTGGTGCTCGATGACATCTCGCGAGCACTCGCGATCGCGGATCACCATCACGGCTATTCGCCGGTATTCGGCTCGGGCAGCTTTCGCCGTCGAGTGCGTCTGCTGGCGAGTTCCAGCGACATCGCCCGACTGCTGCTCTGGTATGCCCAGTAGGCTGCTCGCCCGTCTGCGCTGACGGCTTGTTTTGTCGAAATTGTGACAAGGTCCGCTCTTGACCATGCCGGCAAGGCTGCTCAAATAACCCGCGTTCCATTCGTCGGCAGAGTTGATCGGCCCGTTTCGGGTTTTCTTCGCCAACCAGCGATCAACGGCGGCTGTCCCGTCTTAAACGGCAGCCCGCTCAGACAATACCGACCGACAAGACTGATCCAGTCTTCAGGCAGACGCGGCGTTCCGGTCTGGTGTCTTCCTTGTTTCGCGGGCAATTCGACCCGGCGGGCCACTTGTTGAGCGTTCCGATTCGCACACGGCTGCGGAAATCGAGTTCGCGGCCAGGGCTCGAAAGTCTCCCGGAAACACGGGGATTTCATTTTTTCCCGTCTGTTTCCTGAAAGATGCGTAACCGGAATACGACTCTGTGGTTCTGAGTCAATCAAAGTCTACAAAACTGGCGGTAAGGGCTGACCTCTGAGCCGCGTCACTACTCACCGGTCAGGCAGCCTTTTGAGTTGCCCAGGGAGGGAATGGAAATGCTGGTACTTTCACGACGTAAGTCTGAACAGATTCGGATTGGGGACGAGATCCTCATCAAAGTGATCGACGTCAAGGGCGGGACGGTCCGTATCGGGATCGATGCTCCGCCGGAAATCCCGATCATCCGCTCGGAACTGCTTCCGGAAATGGTGCCCGGTCGGGCTCCGACCGCCAGACCGACCGGCGAGGCTCAGCCAGCCGCCGGGGAAACTCCGACCGCAGACGCCGCTGTCTCGCAGCAGAACTGAGTTTGACCGGCGGTTGCAACCGCGTTTGAAGCGACCCATCATCCTGCCGCGTTTTCGGCACTGTTCGCTGCCCGAGTTGTTTTCCGGGCGGCTTCGCACGACAGGATGATTCATGGCCCGGTGCTTTGTTTTTCTGACGTTAGTTCTGCTGCTCGCTCCTCGACAGACGTTTGCCGATCGCAACGCCGTCGTCGAATCCGTTAATCGCCGGAGCGACTCCGCCTGGCAGATCGCCCGCCGCATCTGGGAACTCGCCGAGCCCGGTTATCAGGAAACCGAGTCGGCAGCACTGCTCGCGAAAACGCTTGAGCAGTCCGGCTTCCGCGTGCAGACCGGAGTCGCCGGCATCCCGACCGCGTTCTCCGGCACGTTCGGCAGCGGCAAGCCCGTCATCGGAATTCTCGGTGAGTACGACGCGCTGCCGGTACTGTCTCAGGACGCTGTGTCGAGCCGCCAGCCTCGCGAAGACCAGACGTACGGTCACGGCTGCGGGCATCATCTTTTTGGAGCGGCTTCCGCGTCCGCCGCGATCGCGATTGCCGAGCAGATCAAAGCCGGCGAGCTGAGTGGCACCGTTCGCTTTTATGGCTGCCCGGCAGAAGAGGGTGGCAGCGGCAAGGTCTTTATGGCTCAGGCCGGCGCGTTCGAGGACTGCGACGCCGTTCTGCACTGGCACCCAAGCCACGAGAACTCGGCAGGCGACCGATCGTCACTGGCGAGAATGGCCGTCAAGTTTCGCTTTCACGGGATGGCAGCTCACGCGGCCGGTGCTCCGGAACGAGGCCGCTCGGCACTCGACGCCGTCGAGCTGACGAACTTCGCCGCGCAACTTTTGCGCGAGCACACGCCGGACTTCACGCGGATTCACCACGTGATCACGTCCGGGGGTCGAGCCCCGAACGTCGTTCCGGACTTCAGCGAGGTTTACTACTACATTCGCCATCCTGACGGCGACGTCGTGCGGAATCTTTACGAGCGGTTGCTGCTGTGTGCGAGAGCCGGAGCGATCGGCACGGAAACGCGGCTGGAGATCAAGTTCGAGGGTGGTATTCGCGAGATCCTGCCGAACAACGCGCTCTCGCAGATCACGTTTCAGAACCTGCAGGAGCAGCTTGACCTGAGCTACACCGAGGACGAGACGCAGTTCGCGCTGCGGATTCAGGAGTCGCTCGACAAGCGCCCGACGCTTGACCAGATCGCGAAGATCGAAGACCGCAGCGGCGAGATCGGCAAAGGCTCGACAGATGTCGGCGACGTCTCTTGGCTAGTCCCGACAACCGGCTTTACAACCGCGTGCTGGGTTCCCGGCACGTCAGCCCACTCCTGGCAGGCCGTCGCGGCAGGCGGCATGTCGATCGGTCGCAAAGGCATGAACGTCGCCGCGAGGGTGCTCGCCGTATCCGCCTGGGACCTGATGACGAAGCCCGCTGTTCTGCAGGAAGCGAAAGCCGAACTCGACCGCCGGCTCGGCGAACGCAAGTACCAGTCGCTGATGCTCGAAGGCCAGAAACCGCCGCTCGACTACCGCAACCTGTCGAGATAGATCGTCGTTGCCGCAGCGAATCGCGTGGCAGGAACTGCAGTGCTG
>JAPOLP010000288.1 GCA_029977045.1 Planctomycetota bacterium | reverse complement strand
GTGAATCGTGGGAACTCCAATCCGAGTGGTACCTCGCTCAGTTTCAGTGGTGGTACCTCCAATTCCGGCGGCAGCAGCATCAACCTCGGCGGTGGGGGGAGCATTGACCTGGTGTCAGGCAGTCACTGAGCGGAACGTTCGATCTCGACCGGGCTTAGAGGCGGCCACAATCTTCGGATTTCCGATGTTTCAGAGAAGATCGAGCTCAAGCAGGAGGCGACACCCGTGTCCGAAACACCCTTCCGGGAAGGTCCGTGTTAAGCAGTCCTGTAAAGCTTTGCGGGTCAGGTCCGGGAAATCCGCAGGCTGGTCGGTTCCCGCAGGTCGTTTCTTTTGAGGGAGTTGGCGGGGCCGCCCGATAGATCAGGGAGAATACCGCTCTCTCGCATGGGAGGGTGGCAGCGCGAACGACAGCATCACTTTCCGGAAGAACGAGAGTGATGATCGCTTTCCGCTGGCAACCATTCATATGCAAGGCCGACGTCGCATCAGGACAAGGATCAATCAGGATGAGAATTCAACGCCTCTGGAAGAGCGCCCTGGTGCTGCTGACCGGTCTGTCTGTTGTCCTGCCGTCTTCCGTCATGGCGGGGCAGACACCGGCAGTCCGTGAAGTCCGCAAACCGGCTTCTCAGGTTCGCGATGTGACGCTCGACGCCAACGGCGTTCTGTCGGGATACCTTGTCGATTCACAGGGCAAGCCGGAAGTGGCTGCCTCTGTTGCAATTCACCAGGGCCGTAAGCAGCTCGCCCTGACAAAGACCAACGCACGCGGCCTGTTTGAAGTCAAAGGCCTGAAGGGCGGCGTCTACCAGGTCACTTCAGATAAAAGTACAGGTGTGTTTCGCGTCTGGAAGAACGGCACGGCTCCGAAAAAGGCATCGAAGTTGGCGCTGCTCGTGACTGACCAGCCTGTCGTTCGTGCTCAGCTCGAAGGACTGGGGCTCGGCGGTATTTCAGGAACAACACTGGTCGTCGGCGGCGTCATCATTGGGGCGACTACCTACGCGGTTATCGAGTCAAGCGACAACAGCAACTGAGTGTCAGTCAGCCCGAAACTGAACCATCAAAAAGAGCGACGGCTTCCGTCGCTCTTTTTTTGTTGCCATCAGCGATTGCGAGTTGGCACCAGGTGTTGCTGGCAGTCTTCCTGACGTCGCGATCTGGTTGTCAGTGTCCGGGTCAGACATGTCGCTGCCGGTAACGTCCGACCAACACTTTCGCCCGGCGACTCGTAGGGCTGCTCCGAATATGTGGGTTGCTGCTGGCGGGACTGTTCACGCTGGATAACGTCTGCTGCAAATGATCGTCCGCGTCCGACCCCTCGGACGATATGTCTGGCAGGACTCAATGGGGGGCCGGGCTCTGGCCGCCGCGACTCGCGGTCAGGTTGCCGAAGCACTGCCGGAATCGCCTGCCCGCTTCAGGAACACAATCGCGACGACGACGTACGGAGACTCGTCTCGTGAAGGAACGAGGATGTTATGACTCAGTCGTTTTCCAATGATGCCGCAACTTCGATCAGCCGTCGTCAGTCGCTGAAGAGCCTGGCGGCAGGTGCGTTCGCGATCGGTGCATTGCCGCAGACATTGCTGGCCGAGACGCCACAGATTGCCGCCATCGTGTCGAAGATTGGCAAGTCGCACCCACTGGCTCCTGGACTGCAGATGGCTGGCGACAGCCTTGAGGCTCTGGATTCGATTCAGGACTACACTGCGACGTTCCACAAGAACGAGATGGTCGGTCGGAAACGGATCACTCAGCGAATGTCGCTGAAACTTCGCGAGAAGCCGTTCAGCGTTTACCTGCGGTTTGAAGCTCCGGAAGAAGGCCGCGAAGTTATTTACGTTGACGGCCAGAACGACGGTGATCTGCTCGTTCACGAAACCGGCCTGACGAGCCTCATTGGGACGATTGGCCTGAACCCCAAGGGCAGCAAGGCAATGGAGGAAGCCCGCTATCCGGTCACAATGATCGGTATGCGGACGATGCTCGACCAGGTTGTCGCTCAGTGGCAGTCCGAGATTGCTATGACGGATATCAAAGTCCGCTACTTCCCGAACGCGAAAGTGGACGATGTCGAGTGCCGCGTCTTCGAGTCGTCGCACGCCCAGAAGGGTAGTGGAATCAAGTTTCACATGACTCGTCTTTATGTCGCCAAAGAAAACCAGATGCCCGTGCGTGTCGAGCAGTTTGACTTTCCCGCGAAGACGGGTGCCCAGCCGGCGATCATCGAGCAGTACACCTACTCGAACGTCAAAACGAATGTCGGCCTGAAAGACATCGATTTTGACACGGAAAACCCGGCGTACGAGTTCTGATCGCAACTGCCCGCCTCAATTGAACGACAAGCGGCCACGCGAACAATCTGAGTTCGCGTGGCCGTTCTCGTGCGCTGTCAGTTGTTCCGGGATTTGCGTCACGCGATCGTTATCAGCTTTCCGCCCGCCGTGAGCCGAACTGTGAACTCTCGCCGTCTGATTACGTGCCTGCTTGCTGTGCTGCTTATCTCGCCGCTGCGCTCCGCTGTTGCACAGCCAGTCGATCGCTCTCGCGAGGTCGATCAGGCAGTCGTGCGGGCACTGCAGTATCTGGCGTCCGAGCAGCGGGAGTCTGGTGCGTGGCGAACAAATAACCGTGAAGCCGCTTCGGCAACATCGCTGGCGATCATGGCCTTTCTGGCCGTCGGGCATACTCCGGGTGAAGGGCCGTACGGCGACCGTATTGAAGACGGCATCCGCTGGGTACTCGACCAGCAGGACGATTCGGGCTTGTTTCGGCATCGAGCCGGTTCCGGGCCGATGTACACGCACGGAATCT
Organism: Planctomycetota bacterium; assembly: GCA_029977045.1. Taxonomy (GTDB): domain Bacteria; phylum Planctomycetota; class Planctomycetia; order Planctomycetales; family Planctomycetaceae; genus JAPOLP01. The sequence goes on along the minus strand of JAPOLP010000288.1, from coordinate 4,125 downwards.
GCACGCTGATGCTGGCGGAAGTTTCCGGGATGGTTCGAGGTGAACTGGCTCCGCGAGTCAGACGTGGGCTGGAGCGAGGCATTCGCGTGATCCTTTCCGCCCAGGCTGTTCCCAAAGGACCGAAGCATCGGGGAGGCTGGCGTTATCAACCGACTGATAACAACAGCGATTTGAGTGTGACTGGCTGGCAATTGCTTGCTCTGCGAGCCGCCAGGGACATCGGCTGCGATGTTCCCGCCGAGTCGATTGAAAGCGCAGTGGCCTACGTTCGGATGTGCGCAACGCCTCAGGGAGGCTTTGGCTATCAGCCCGGCCACGGCACGTCACCAACCAGAGCGGGCACGGGTGTCCTGTGTCTAGAAATCTGCGGCCAGCATCACGCGGATGAGTCTCTCCGGGCTGCGGACTATCTGCTTCGTGATCCGCTGCGGCCAACAGACAGCTTCTTCTACTACGGCGTCTATTACTGCACGGTCGGCATGTTTCAGGTCGGCGGACGGCACTGGGACACGACAAATTCCCGCATGACAAACCTGCTGCTGCCGATGCAGCTCGCCGACGGAAGCTGGCCAAATGAGGGCCGCGAAAGCGCCTACGGCAGAATCTACTCGACTTCGATGACAGTGCTGGCGCTTGCTGTCGAATACCGCTATCTGCCGATCTACCAGCGATGAATCCGACCTGGTCTTTCAGAGCTGGCGACACGGATGCTGCCCATCCTGCGAAGCAACTGGCCATAGCGGTCATGCCGAGGAACTACGCTGCACCAGCCCGGTCAGTCAGTTTCATCTCGCAGGCCACGTGTTAGCACCAGCGAGGACTTGCGCGCCGGTCCAGTCGTCCTTGTCGTCACGAACGAACGCGACGACTTCGAGGTCTGATACCGGCGCTTCCCGATCGGCTGCATTGACTTCAAAGACCCACGTTCCAGAATCACCAGTAACAGCCGGACGGACTGAAACGCCAATCCCAGAGTGTCACTCATGGGCCCGAACGACTGTTGACCTTGTCCTCGGCCTCGCCCTAAGAAACTGAGCTGCTGCCCGTGCCCGCTGAATCTGCCAACTTTATTCTGGCCATCGAATCGTCGTGCGATGAGACGGCGGCGGCGGTGATTGATCGGGACTTGAATGTCCGGTCGAGCGTCGTGGCGTCGCAGTACGAGCTGCATCGTGATTTCGGCGGCGTTGTGCCGGAGATCGCCTCGCGGGCGCACGTGCGGCGGATTCTGCCGGTCATTGATGGGGCACTGAAAGACGCCGGGCTGACGCTGTCGGACATCGGAGCGATCGCCGTGGCGACTCAACCGGGGCTCGTCGGTTCGCTGCTCGTTGGGCTGACGGCGGCGAAGACGCTGGCGATGGTGCTCGATGTGCCGCTGATCGCGGTCAACCATATCGAAGCTCACATCTATGCCTGCCGAATGGCGGCGGGGCGGGACATCTTCCCGGCGATCGGCTTTGTCGTCAGCGGTGGGCACACGAATCTCTATGACTGCACAAGCCCCGTCGACTTTGAGCTGATCGGTTCGACGATCGACGACGCGGCGGGCGAGGCGTTCGACAAAGTCGCTCAGATTCTGGATGTCGGCTTCCCTGGAGGGCCGGCGATTCAGCGGGTTGCCGAGAACGGCGATCCGAAGGCGATCCGCTTTCCGCGGACGTTTCTCAAAGAGGACCGGCTGGAGTTCAGCTTCAGCGGACTGAAGACGGCGGTGCTTTACACGGCGAACGGAGTTCCGGGTTCGCATCAGCAGCCGGAGCCTCTGACCGAACAGCGAGTCGCTGACATCGCAGCGAGCTTTCAGGCAGCCGTCGTCGACGTTCTCGTCGGCAAGTGCCGGCAGGCTCTGGAGCAGCGTGGGCGAAACGTGCTGTGCGTCGGTGGCGGAGTCGCGGCGAACGCTTTGCTTCGTGAACGACTGGAAAAGATGACTCGCAGGATTGGGGCCGAGCTGCATATTGCTCCGATGAATCTCTGCACGGATAACGCCGCGATGGCCGCAATCGCCTGGGAGTCGTATCACCGAGGCCACTTCGCCGAACTGGACCTCGACGTCACGCCGGGGCTGGTGCGGCACCGGAAGCAGTGATCCGCGGCAAAGTCCCCTGGACTCATGCGAGGTCGCGGCGACTTCGTTACCTTCTCCCGTTCTGTTCTGGCTTCTGGACAGCAAATCGAACAGAAGCTGAGAAGGCAACGAAGGAAGGACGGAGTCCGGCATGAGCGGGAAGTGGTCGGATGCGGAGCTGGTGCGAGTATGTCTCGAAGGGACTTCGCACGATCTGACTGATGAAGTCGTCGCGGCACTTGGCCAGCGGATGAGCGAATCGCGACTGGTACGCGATGCCATTGCCGAGTCGCCGTTCTCCGGGCAGATCAATGCGCGACTGGAATCGCTGGGACTCTCGACGTCAGGGGGCGACGATGCGAGTGCATCTTCGGCAGAGAGCGAGCCGGTCACTCGGCCTTCGCAGAGCATGAAGCCGGCGGTCGCGATTCTGGCGGTCATTCTTGTCGGCTGGCTGCTGTTTTCGATGCGGAACTCCGCAGACGAAGCCGCTCCGGATGTTCGGTCCGAACCTGACGCATCGACGGCGACTGAGACCCCCGAAACAGGCACGGAAGCGACTGAGAAAGCGGATGCCGGGCAGCCTGGGGACGCTCCGCAGCAACCCGATGAGAAAACATCTCCAGCGGATGCCGGGTCCGACAAAGCCGCTTCCGAAGAGGCAACTCCGAAGTCCGCCGAGCCGGAAACTGCGACGCCGGATAACGGAAGTGCCGCAGCCGAAAAGTCGGACGGTAAACCAGCTGCGGCGAACGCGGCTTCGATGCCGGACGCGACTCCTGAAAAAGCAAAGCCGGCGGTCGCGGCGGCAGCGGAACCCGCAACCGGACCGTGGAGCGAAGCTCTGAGTCGCGACGTTGCTCCGTCTCGGTTTGAAGACGTTGCCTGGCGGCTGCCGGGGGATGTCGGTGTCGACGAGTTTGCTCCGGATGAATTCCGGCAGTGGTTCGAGCCCGTCGCGGGTCGTCCGTTCGGGATTCTCGATGAGCAGCAGAACGGGCGGCGGTTTACGAAGTTCGACGGGATGGCTCGGCTGAAGGCAGACTGGGTTGAGTCGGCGGCGCTGCGGCTGACGGTTTACGACACCGAAACGTGCGAGCTGCATGTCTGGGACGGCAACGAGGGCGTGCGCATCAAGTACTTCCGGCAACGGCAGCCGAATGTCTGGGCTGTCCATCGCATCTCGCGGGCGAATGAAACCGCTCCGCTGACCGATGGCGAGCTGCTGACGAACGACTGCGGACGCTGGCACGCGTCGAGCTTCGGCACGATTGAACTCCGCTGGGAACGCGAGCGGCTGTGGCTGACTCGCGGCAATGTTGTGCTGCTGAGCGTGCCATTTTCACAGCGGCCATCCGAGATCGCGATTGATGGCAAGCTGAAGTTCCGCGATGTCGAGATGCTGAAATCAGACCCGCTGCCGGAAGACGTGCTGCCGCAGCATCTCGAAACGCGTCCGTTATTGGCGGTATCGCAGCCGGCAAAGCTGGAGTGGAACATGCTCGGTGCCGAAGAGTCGCACGGGGCGATGAACCGGCACGGCGATGCGATCGAGCTGCGAATAGGAGCCAGCTCGAAAGAGCCAGCGAGGTTGTGGACTGCTGCTCCGAAGGCGGGCCTGTGCGAATTCATCTTCCGGATTGATTCCGCCGAGGCGGGCACGGGCGTCTATATCGGCAATCCGGATGGCGAGCCGATCATTCTGGTCTCGCGATTGTGGGATCCGAAATCCCGCCGCGTTGCCGTGCAACTGCTGCCGCCGACTCAGCGCGACACCGAACGCAGCTATGACGTCGATGCGTGGCCGGCTCCGTGGTCGGGCGACGATCAATGGCTGCGTGTCGTGATGGGCTCTGGTTCGATCTCGCTGTGGACGAGTCCCGACCGGCGCGACTGGTCCTGGGTGCTGGATAGTCCGGCTCGCGGACGGTTCCCCGGCGAGCGGGCATCGATCGGCGTGTTCGCTCAGCCGCTGGCCGAACGCCGCATCCGGATCAGCCATGTCGAGGTCAACGAGTTTCCGGAGCTGGTTTCGCTGGCCGATGACAAGCTGG
>JAPOLP010000546.1 GCA_029977045.1 Planctomycetota bacterium | reverse complement strand
GTCGGTCTTTTCCGAGGCGAGCAGAGCAGTCAGGCGGTTCTCTTTGGCGCTCAGTTTTGAGTTGATGGTGTCGCCATTCGCGATGTGCAGAACCTGAACCATGCTGGGTTCTTCGGAGCGTTCGCATTCGCAGGTGATCTCGCGGTCGTTGCGTCCGAACGTCTTCAGGAAGTACGAGTCGACGGCGGAATCGTAAAGCTGAATCGCTCGCGTGCCCTTGGGATAGAACTTCGTTTCCTGGCGGTCGCCACCGGGGAAGGCGACGTGAGTGAACTCGGTTGGAACGTCGGTCACCTGTGCGACGGCGTCGAGCAGGACTTCGGCCATCAGGCGTTTCGGGTAGTAGCGTGAGAAGTAACGGTCTTCGTCGCGGTTCTCGTCCAGCGGCACACTGCTCCGCTGGTACGTTCGCGATTGCAGGATCGTTCGCATCAGCGACTTCAGGTCGTAGCGAGCGTCGATCAGATGCTGAGCGGCGGCCGCGAGCAGTGCTTCGTTGCTGGCCGGGTTCGAGCGGCGCAGGTCGTCGACTTCGTTGACGATGCCGATGCGGAAGAAGTTGGCCCAGACACGGTTAACGATCGAACGCGTGAAGTACGGGTTTTCGGGACTGGTCAGCCAGCGGGCGACGTGTTCGCGGCGATCGCCGGTGGCGTCGAACGGGACGGGCTCGCCATCAAGCGGCGTTGGCTGCTGCGGCTTGCCAGTGCGCGGCTGGACGAGTTCTCCGCTCGAAACCGTGTACAGCGTGCGAACTCCATCGCCACTGCGAACGTCGCCACCCCAGCCTTTGGCGCGAACTCGCGAGAAGAGATTCGCGAAGGCGTAGTACTGGTTGTTGGTCCATTTTTCGAGCGGGTGGTTGTGGCACTTCGCGCAGGCGATCGAGAGCCCCATGAACGCCTGACTGACGTTCTCGGCCATGTTTTCCGGGTCCTGATGCAGCGCGAAGAAGTTCGTCGCTCCGTTCTCAACCGAACCGCCGGTCGACGTGACGATCCGGCGAACGAACTCGTCCCACGGTGTGCCTTCAGCGACCTCGTTGCGAATCCATTTGTAGTAAGCCTCAACGCCGTTGGGCCGCAGCCGGTTGCCGGAAACGGTCAGGACGTCGCACCACTTGTAGGTCCAGTAGTCGACGAACTCGGGCCGCGCCAGCAGCGCGTCGATCAGGGAATCGCGTTTCTCCGGCGAGGCGTTGGCAGCAAAGGCGGCCACTTCGTCGAGCGTCGGCAGCGTGCCGATCGTGTCGAGATACGCGCGCCGAATGAACTCGTCGTCGGTGCATAGCGGAGACGGTCGCAGATGCAGATCCTGCAGCTTGTCGAGGACCAGTTCGTCGATGAAGTTACGGCGAGGTTCGCTGGCGAAGACTTCCTCGGGAATCTCGTGCGGATACGGGCTCGCGAGACGGGCGAGGACGATGCGGCTGGCGAACCAGGCGGGGACTGCTCCGCCCCCGTGGCCAATGACTGACGCGTTTCCGTTGCTGTCGATTTTCGCGACGGTTTCGTTGGTCGACGTGAACTTCGCCCATTGCGTGACGTCTTCGGTGTGCCCGTCCGAGTAGTGTGCGAGCACGACGAACTGCTGTTCCTGGCCGACGGTCAGCAGAACATCTTCCGGCAGCACTTCAATGCGCGTGACGGTTGGGTCGTCACTGGCTGGCGGCTTCGCACCGCCGCTGATCCACTCGGCGAGAATCCGGTAGCTGAGTGAGTCCGTATCGAAACGCAGGCCGCCTTTGTGCGGAAGGGCTCCTGTCGGTTTCGCGAGGAGCAGGCTGCGACCGGGGTCGCCGAGTTCGACACGTCGCCCTCGCGCGTCCTTGACGATCGAGAAGTGATCGGCGGGCGAGTCGTAACCTCGCAGCGACAGCCGGAAGCCGCCTTTGCCGGCGAGCGCTCCGTGACACGCGCCCGAATTGCAGGCCTGCTTCGCCAGCACTGCCTGAACGTGATTGCGGAAGCTCCATTCGTGCGGAGCGTCGAAGTTGTCGACCGTGACTTTGACGCTGGCCGAACCGGCATCTGTTTTCGCGGTGATGGTTGCTGAGCCGTTTCCGGTGGGCGTAACGATTCCGTCGGAAACTGTCGCGACGTTCGGCGCGTCGGATGACCACTCGACGCCGACGCGAATCTGCCCGGTCAGACGGTCACCCGACTGAAGTTCGAGAAGAAGCTGCTGGGTTGCTTGCGAGCCGTTGAGCTGGACCGATTCGGGAAGCAGTCGCAACGAGTCGGCAGCGATTACGCATGTTGAAGCCGCCATCGCGAAGTTGATCAGTACGGCAGTCAGTATGGTTCTGGTCACGGCATTCACTCGTTGTTGCGGGGAGTAGGCGCTTGAAGCTGGCCCCAATCGAAAGCGGCTGAGAAAGTCGTTGATCGCTCCGAGATCGAAACGCTTTATGCAGACGCCGGTAATCAATGAAATCAACGGTTAACAATCAGGACGCTGCGACCTCGCAGTGCGCTACGATCGCGGAGCGATCAGCGACTATTGCTGACGAGCCTGGATCAGTGGTTCGAACTCGCTGGCAGGGACTTCCTTGCCGGTGATCGACTTGATCTGGGTTGCCAGAACGTGGGCGTAGACGGCTGCGGGTTCGACGATCTTTGATCCTCGGCCGCGGGCTTCGCGAATGAAGTCGCTGTCGCCTGGCATCTTCGTCACGTCGCAGACCGTCATGCGTGGAATCAGGTACGACGGATTGAACTCGACCTTGCCGCTGCCCGAACGCAGGTTCGGATCAGCGATGACAACGACGTCCGACAACGTGTTGTAGAGATTCTGAAACGGAACGAACCGGACGTTGAACTTCGTCGCGAGTTCCTGGGCCTGCTTGTCATCCGGTGATGTGATGCTGACCAGGCCTTTGCGTTTGCCGATGCCGTAAATCATCGACTTGGCCAGGCTGCCCGAGCCGATGACCAGAACGTTCTGCTTGTCGAGCGGTCGGTTGTTGTCGCTGCCGTCAGAGATCGTCTGTTCGAGAATGCGGATCGCGCTCCGCCAGCCGGTGTTCCACGCCTGCCATTTGCCCTTCTTGTTGAGCAGCAGGTCGGCGTACTGGCTCAGCTCGGCGGATTCTTCGAGATCGTCGGCGATTGAAATGATTTCGTCGCCCAGGTCGCGGCTGGTCACGATCGCGTTGACCTTCAGTGCTTCGAGCATCGACTTCAGCTTGTCGATCTTCTCGGTCATCAGCGGCAGACAGCGGACATTCAGACTCAGCCGCTTGAAGACACGGTTGAAGCACTGGCAGGTCAGATCCTCCGAGCCGCCCATCCCAACGACGCCGATGAAGTGCGTGTTCGGATCGATTTCCCGCCACTGATAGAAGTCGTCGAGTTCGCTGACGGTTGCCTGTTCGTCGAACGCTTCCATGCCGCGTTCCAGTGCGGCGTAGATCCACGGTGAGCCGTACTTGCGGCCCAGCAGCGAGAACGTCAGGCCTGTCCGACCGAGTCCAAACCCGACAGCCGGCAGCGCGTTCTTTTTGGCAACGGCAGCCAGCAATGGCCAGGCCGCTTCGAGCGTCGGCGTCGGCCAGGTGAACTTGACGATGTCCGCGTTGAGCTGCTTCGCCTCGGTAAAGATTTCGTCAATGTCCGTTGCGTTGAACGGCTTTCGCAGACTGGTGTAGCTGACGACTCTCTTCGTGTTGCCGAAGCGGGGGATCGTCTGAGCGGACTCGTAATCGAGTTCGATATAAGCCGGCCCGGCAACGATCGCCTGCCGCAGAATCGCCAGCCGCTGCTCATCCGAGCCTTCGAACTGACCGCCTTCGATCTTCCGTCGGCAGGACACAAGGACCGGCTTGTCGACGCCGGAGATGAGATCGGCAACGTCAGGCTCTTTGACGAGACGGTCGAGACACAGTTCGATGAGGTCGCACTGCCTCGCGGCATTGAGCATGTCGACTTTGGCGAACGTCCGGGAAGCCGGGGTGACGGAGATGCAGATCATGAGGTTTCCCTGATTGTGTGCCGAGGAGACTCGTGCGGTACCGCAGCGAGTCAGCAGCCGAACAGGATAAACCTCCTGAATCTGTCTGTCACTTTTCGCGGCCCTGTCGAAGCTGTTGTCGGCGGTTAATCTGCCGCGACAGTTTCGCGACAGAACGCCGGCTCGGCACTGCAGCGGACGACAGTTACACACTGGCACGCAGTCGGTATCGTGCCGATCGGTCTGCCCGCTCTGGGTTGCCGATGCTTGCCCTTGAAGTCCGCAGACTGAGGTTCGACGCGATGACAACCGACGCGAATGGCCAGGCGACGTCTGCTGCGACGGGTGATACCGGTCTTGTTCGCGTGCTCGGTGCCGGGATGGCCATCGCGATCGTTGTCGGCAACACGATCGGCTCGGGCATCTTCGCGAAGCCAGGACGGATTGCCGCCGAAGCCGGGGACTTTGGGCTGATCATCTCGATCTGGGGCGTCGGTGCGCTGCTGTGCGTGCTCGGAGCTCTGTGCATCGCCGAGCTGTCCGTCATGTTGCCGCGCGCCGGCGGTCTGTACGTCTATCTGTGGGAAGCGTACGGTCGGCTGCCGGCGTTCCTGTTCGGCTGGCAGGAGATCGTGTTGAACCGACCGGCCTCGACCGGAGCGCTGTCGATGATCTGCGTCGGTGCGTTCGGCAACGCGATGGGGATTTCGCTCGGCCCGATTGAAACCGTCACCGGTGCCTCGCTGGTGATTGCCGGAATGACTGCCGTCAACGTCTTCGGAGTCATTTGGGGCGGACGGATG
>JAPOLP010000440.1 GCA_029977045.1 Planctomycetota bacterium | reverse complement strand
TGACGACCGATAGTCTTCCGCCTTCGCTCCCGATTCGCAATCCGACGGACAGCCGATCGTACCGGACTTACTGACTCAGACACTCAACCGAATAAGGGGTGGCTGGGGTCGAGGAGCGAGGCACGAGCGACGAGTCCCCAGACCAGATCGGAAAACTGGGGGCTCGCTGCACTCGACCCCAGCCACCCCGAATTTGAAGCCGCAATCCGACAAGCAAACCAGGACTCACCAACAATGATCAACTCACCTCTCAACCGACGACTGCGGATGGCTCTGTGCGGAGGCGGAGGGGCCGGCTTCATTGGCAAGGTACATCGCACAGCCGCGACTCTCGATGGGCGAGCCGTTCTGGTCGCTGGAGCGTTCTCGTCAAATTTCGATCGCTCGCGGGAATCAGCCGTCGCGTTTGGAGTCGATCCGGAGCGAGCATTCGCAGACTTTCAGGCACTGCTCGATGACGAACTCGCCCGCCCGGAAAGCGAACGAGTCGACTTCGTTAGCATCGCGACGCCGAACTTTCTGCATTTCCCGATGGCGAAGGCGGCGCTCGAGGCTGGTTTCAACGTCATCTGCGACAAGCCGATGACGACGCGGCTGGCCGACGCAGAGGAACTCGCCCGGCTGGTTGAACAGACCGGAGCCGTCTTCGCATTGACGCACAACTACACCGGCTATCCGCTGGTCCGGCAGGCTCGTGAGATGATCGCGTCGGGTGAACTCGGCGAAATCCGTGCTGTTCGAGCCAGCTACGTGCAGGGCTGGATGCGCGGCGTCGATCCGGCTGCGCCCGCCGCTCGTGGCATGTGGAAGGACGATCCGGAAAAGAACGGACCAGGAGCGACTGTCGGCGACGTCGGCACGCACGCATTCAACCTCGCCCGCTACATCACCGGTCTGCAGCCGGCGGAAGTTCTCGCGAAGCTGATGACATACTCGGCAGGCCGGCAGCTCGACGACTATGGCCACGCGATGGTTCGCTGCCAGAACGACGCGCTGATCATGATTACGGTCAGCCAGGTGACTCACGGCCGGTTGAACGATCTGTCGATCGAGATCGACGGTGAGAAAGGCTCACTGTCCTGGCGTCAGGAAGAGCCGAACACGCTGACGCTCCGTCAGACCGGCAAGGCTCAGCAGATCTTCGACCGGCATCCCGGCGGCGACTTCATGAACCAGTCCGGCATCTCCGCCTGCCGACTGCCTGCCGGTCACCCGGAGGCCTTCTTCGAAGCCTTCGCAAACGTCTACACGGCGGCATTCGACGACATGGTGGAACGGGCCGCCGGAGAAAGTCGTGACGCGAGAAACACCGTCTACCCGAACGTGTACGACGGCGTAGAAGGTGTCCGCTTTATCGAGCAGTGCGTCGCGAGCAGCCAGGAAGGCAGCGTCTGGAAGCCGATGCGGTGACGCGTGCCGCAGGCGAGGGGTACATGTGGCTCCAGGCGGTTTCGAGCCCTTCTGGCGATACGAGATGTCCGACACGCTTTTGCGGTAAACCGGCTCTGTAACGCGTGTTGACTCATTTTCCGCATCCGCAGAATAATCCCGGCCCTCTTCGCGAGTCCGGTCCCGGACTCTGAGTTTCCCATTCTGAATTCTGCACTCCAGATTCCGCATTATCAGAAGGTCTCTGCGCATGGACGGTCAGAGCCAGGCTGCGACAGCGTCGGCTGCCGCCGGTGTTCTTCTCACGGAAGACGACAGCAATCTGCTGCTGCAGGCGAGCCAGATCGCATCGGGCCTTAAGGAACGGATGCGCGAGCTGGAGCGTCGGGAAACTCATCTCTCCGAGCAGCTGTCGGCACTCGATCAGGACCAGCGGAACTTCCGACTGCAGAAGCAGCAGACCGAGGAAGAACTTGCTGGACGGCGCGGCGAACTGCAGGGAGCCGAGCGGGAACTCATCGAACGCATTTCGCAGGGACAGGAACTGCTCGCCGGCATTCAGCAGCGCGAAACGGAACTCAAGCAGGATCGCGAGGAACTCGACGAGCTGCGTGACGGCCTGCGCGAACAGTTGCAGAAAGAACTCGACGTCGAACGCGCGGCGCTGAGGCACGAACGGTCGTTGTGCGAGAGCGAGCGGCAGGACCTGGCGGATCGTGTCGAGAAGGTGCGGTCAGAGCATCAGGAAGCCGTGCGGCAGATGCGCCGCGATCTCGAAATGGAGCGTCGCCGACTGCGCAGCCAGCTGGCTACGGACCTCGATGCCGAACGGGCCGACTTCGATCAGCAGCGCGAAGACTGGCAACGGCAGCAGGCGTCCGAACGAGCGCGGCTTGAACGCGAACGCACGACGCACGACGAGGCGATTGCCCGTGTCGAACGCGAACTTGCTGCCGAGCGCCAGCGGAAGCTGGGCGAAATCGACGCAGCGAAAGAGGAACTCGCCCGGAAGACCGACGCTCAGCGGGACCAGCTTGAAGCGGAGCGGCGACGTGATCGGGCGGCGTTCGACAAACAGGTTGCCGCGACGCAGCGCGAGCTCGACGCGGAACGATCGGAACTTGAGCAGCTCAAGACCGAACTGGAAACACTGCTCAGCCAGAGCGACGCGGCGTTGAACGAGCGGCGGTCGCAGCTTGAAGTGGAAGCGGAAAAGGCACGGCAGGCATCGCTCGTCGAGCTGCGGCAGAGCTGGGACGAGGAGCGTCGCGAGCTGCGGCGGCAGTTGATCGCGGAAGCCGACGCTGAAAAGAAACGACTCGCCGACGAGCGACAGAAGTTCGAGTCGCTGGCGAATCAGGAACGCAGCGAACTGGGGGCGGCTCGCGAGTCGCAGCAGTCAGCGTTGCAGGAAGCCCGATCGACGCTGCTGTCCGAGCGGCAGAAGTTTCAGGAAGAAATGCTCCGCGAGCGGACCGCGCACGAAGCGTCACTGGCGGCGGCTCGCGGCATGGCCGAACGCGAACTCGAAGATCGATTCGCTGGCCGCCTGCAGGAACTCAGTGAGCGGAAGGTCGAGCTGGAAGAGATCGAACAGCGGTCTCAGACGGCGATTCGCGAGGCATCCGAGGCACTGAAGTCGGAACGTGAAACACTCGACGCGCGGATTGAGGAAACCGGTCGCCGGCAGCAGCTTGCGGAAGAGCAGCTCGTCGAACTGCGGCGAAGCGTTCAGTCCGAACGGCACTCGTTGGAAGTCCGGCAGCAGCAGTGGCAGGCTCGCATGACGAAGGCTGACGAGTCGCTGCGGTTGCGGATGCGGCAGCTCGAACGGTATCGCGAAGTCATGGCCGAGCGTGAGAAGTCGATCGAACGTGAGCACGGCGTGCTGCTGAAGACGCGCGAGCAGTTCGCCGCCGAACAGGAAGCTGATCGGGCGGCGGTCAAGGAGCAGATGGCCGAACTCGAGCGGATGCGGAAGACACTTGAAGAAGACCGGGCGACGAACGAAGTAGAACTCGACGCCAGTCGCAAGCGGCTCGACGAGCGGGCTCAACGGCTCGAACGGATGCGCAAGGAACTCGAAGAGGCGAGCCTCAAGAACCTCGAAGTACGACTGGCCGCGGAAGAAGCTCTCGCCGAACTGAAAGGCAGCGTCGAGGACGACGTCGCGACACGAAAGGTCGAGGAAGTCCGGCTGGTCATCGCCGGGCATATTCGCGAGCTGACGTCGAGCACTGAAGCGGGTAGCGACGAAACTGCCCGGCTGGTCGCGATCGCTCAGCAGGAAATCGATGAGCAGGCGACACGTCTGAAGAAGGAACGCGAAGCTTTCGCCCGCCGCGCACGCGAACGCGAGATCGAACTCCGCGAACAGGAAGAAAGGCTCGACGGCCGGATGCAGGCCTGGGAGCAGCGGGAAAACCGCTGGCGCCACATGCGGGACGACTGGCTGGCCGAAAAGCTAAACGCAGAGCACATCATCCGCGGATTGCTGGATGAACTGTCGGCGACGGATGCTGCGAAGTAGGTGTCACGTTCTTTGATCGCCAGTGGCTCAAGGCGGGACTGGACAACGCTGCGTCTTCCGCCCCGAAGGGGCAGCGGAAAGTCAGCCTGGGGCAGAGCGCAGCGCCGCCCCAGGTACTCGAGCCCCAGCAAGATCAAGCCCTGAAAGGGCGGCCCGATCGATCTGCCGATTGGGGCCACCCTTTCAGGGCTTCGTGTGATTCGCAATCCGTTACCCAAGGCTACGCTGCGCTCTGCCCTGGGCTGACTCGAACTGCCCCTTCGGTGCGTTGCCGGTGCGTTTTTCCGCCGCTCACCGGTTCGTTTCATCACGGCTCACCGATACGATCACAAGATCGTGATTCGTCAATCGGGAGCGACATAATGCGACGACTGCTTTGCGGACTGGCTGGGGCTGTACTGCTCGGGCTGGCAATCTCGAAATCGGCTTTTGCGGACGATGTGACTCCGCGAGTCGTGATTGACACTCCGGTGTCGCCGCCGGCCTGGGCGTTGCTCGAACGCGAGCTGCTGAAAGCGAATGCGGACGCGTGTGAGGAGTTCTTTGGCCGCTATTTCGACGAGCGAGGGTTTCTGTTGTGCGTCGAGCGCTGGTGCGGTGACGACGGGCCAGATGATGCGATCGAGAACTGTCTGCACTGGCCGGTGCTGCATGCCATCGGTGCCGACGACCGCGTGCTGACGCTCTACAAGAAAGCGTGGGAAGGGCATCTGCGGCAGTACACGCTGGCGAAGACGGTGGAGGTTCCGTTCGCTCGGGACGGGATGTACTACAAAGAGTTTCCCGTCCAGTTTGACTGGCTGCACAACGCCGAGGGGCTCGTCGTCTTCTGTCTGCAGGGGCTGTCCGACGCTGGTGACCGAGCACTGCTACAGCGGACAAAGCGGTACGCGGGTTTTTATCTGAACGACGATCCGCAGGCTCAGAATTACGACGCCGAGCACCGCATCATTCGCAGCATGTTCAACGGTAGTCGCGGGCCGCTGATGAGACCGGCGACAGGGCTCGACTGGGCGGGAGATCCGATCGAAGTCGAGCACCGGTTTGAACTCGGGCACGGCGAGACGTCGTACGAGCAGATGGTTGCTCACTTCAAGGACTACAACGATATCGTCGGTGACCATCCACAGAATCTCCTCTCGACCGCGCTGCCGCTCAACGCGTTTCTGCTGACCGGCGAGCAGCGCTACCGCGACTGGGTGCTCGAATATGTCGACGCCTGGCGGCAGCGGGTGATCGATAACGACTTTGTCATTCCGACGAAGATCGGCCTCGACGGCAAAATCGGCGGGCCGGACGGCAAGTGGTACGGCGGCGTGTACGGCTGGGGATTCAGCGTCGAGGTGCCGCAGACCGGGAAGCTCGCGCATCGCAATACGCACTACCTGGGACTGCCGGGATTCACGAACGCGTACCTGCTGACGGGTGATGACCGGTTCCTCGATCCGTGGCGCAAGCAGATTCGGAAGATCAACGCTCAGGCAAAGATGGTCGACGGGAAGCTGCAGTATCCGACGATGTTTGGCGACGACGGCTGGTACGCGTACTCGACCGCGAAGTATTCGACCGGCGTCGAAGAGATCGCCTATCTGACGCT
>JAPOLP010000625.1 GCA_029977045.1 Planctomycetota bacterium | reverse complement strand
TCGAGAACCCGGTTGTGTCCGGTGACGACGTACTGCCCAACAACGCAGCGTGGCACGTCGCGAAACTCGTTGGTGAATCCGGGGACGAAGTCGAAACATCGCAGTATTTTACCCCAGATGCCGCTGCCGTGATTTGTCCACCGTAATTCGCCAGACCGCGCGTCGATTCCATAGATTCCAAATCCGGCGATCCACGGACCATCGGACCGCGTTTCTGATGCGATGATCATGTCGTAGGCGCAGTCGCAGACAGTTGTCGGGCGAAAGAACTTGCCAGCCCAATGTTCGGTGCCAGTTTCAGCGTCAAGCGCGAACCATTGACCGATCACGTACTGGCCGTAGTAATCAACGTGTCCATACCACTTCGTCAAGCGGCCCGAATTCGAGTACGTCCATCGTGGTTGAAGCATTTCGTTCGTGTCGCAACAGAGCTCTGCTTGTTCGGACTGACCGTGGTACAAACGCCACAGGGTTGGGTTACCGACGTGTTTGGGAAATATGTCAAACGTACGAATGTGTGATCAGCGAGTAAACCCGTAGTACCTGTCGTGCAGAGGCTTTTGCGTGACAGCGGAGGAGGAGACTGAATTGGTGTCTCGCGGGATGTTGGGCCTACAGTCACAGCAGCGAGTAGATGGCGATCTGGATGAGCAGGGCGATGGAGGCGGTGGTTTTGAGGTTCTCGTCCCAGCGGGCTCGACCATCGCGGGGTGTTGTCGCGGAGCGGGGGAGGCGGAGGAGCCAGACGAGGACGGCGATCAGGCTGGCGACGAAGAGGGCTCGCACGCACCACAGCGGGATGGCGGTCAGGGCGTCGCGGAGAAGGTCGCCGAACTGGTGCAGAGGTGTCATGCGGCTTCTCCGTGTGGTGGTGGGGCGGGCGGTGTCGTCGGCGGTTCGGAGTTGCGATCGGCGGTCGATCGGGCGGAGTAGACGTAGCGGAGCTTCTCGTCGGGATCGGGGTGGCTCAGCAGGCTGATCACGATCAGCAGTGTGGCGGTTACGAGGAACGCCCAGATCGAGAAGTACAGAAACGGCTCCTGAATCTGGAACAGCGGCGGCCAGCCGAGGCTCTCGTAAACGGCGGGCTGGTTGAGGGCGTACAGCGAGACCGACGTCGCGATGCCGCTCAGCAGGGCGATCAGTGCGGCTCGGCCGGTCGCTCGCCGCCACAGAATGCCCAGCAGCAGAATCGCGAAGGCCGGGCCCTGGAAGAAGGCCATCAGCGTCTGAAAGATCGCGTAGATGCCCGACTCTTCGTTCATCCGCGTCAGCAGAAACGCAAAGCCCAGAGCCCAGAACATCAGAGCGACCGTCGTGACGCGGCCGACTCGCAGCAGTTGCTCGTCCGTGACCGCCGGGTTGATGAATCGCTTGTACAAATCGCTGGAGACGATTGTCGCGGCGGAGTTCAGGTACGAGTCGATGCTCGACATCAGCGCGGCCAGAAACGCGGCAACAAACAGGCCTCGCAGACCAGGCGGCAACAGCACGCCCACCAGGCTGGGGATGGCCGAATCGCCGTCGGGCAGATCGGGCAGCAGAGCGACCGCGATCAGGCCAGGGACGGCGACGATCAGCGGAATGATGTTCTTGAGCAGGGCTCCCCAGACGTACGACGCCTTCGCCTCGAACTCGCTGCGCGCCCCGAGCGACCGCTGCACGATCGCCTGGTTCCCGATCCAGTAAGCCGGGCTGAGGATCAGAGCGAGACCAAAGTAGATGCCCGGCCACGGAAACGGCGAGGGAGTATCGACGGGGAGAATCAGCGACGTCCGCTCGGCTGGGGATTCTTTATCTCGGTTACTGTCGTCTGTGATTGCGGGTGGCGCGGGAGGAGGCTGCTGGCCGTCGGGGGCCTCGATGGATTGCTGAGTCCGGGCTTCGGCCTCGGTCAGGCGCCGATTGAGTTCGTCGATGCCGCCGACCTCGACCAGGCCCAGAACGAGGATCAACAGGCAGCCGGCGATCATCACGCAGCACTGGATCATGTCGGTGTAGACGACCGCGGCCAGGCCGCCGATCAGCGTGTAGCCGCCGACCAGCAGAGCGGTCACGACAATGCACGCCGTCGTGTTCCAGCCGAAGACGGCGGACATCATCTTCGCCGACGCCAGCAGCATGATGCCCAGATTGCAGGCCATGAACAGCAGCCAGCACAGAGCCATGACCGATCGGACGCCGGCGTTGTAGCGGCGTTCGAGGAACTCGGGCACGGTGTAAACGCCGGAGCGATAAAAGAACGGGATGAAGACAAACGCGCCGACGATCATCGCGGGCACGCAGCCGATCCATTCAAAGTTCGCGACCGCCAGACCGTGGCTGTAAGCCGCTCCGCCAACGCCGATGATGTCCGTGCCGCCGATGTCCGTCGCGACAAGCGACATCCCGATCGCCCACCACGGCAGCCGGCGTCCGCCGAGGAAGAAGTCCGTGCCGCTCTTGAGCCGCAGGCCGATGGCGATACCCAGCCCCAGCGTCGCCGCGAGATAGATCGCGATGACGAGATAATCCGGCAGAGTCAGGACGCTGGATTCGGCGAGCATCTTGTTGGTCTGGGAGCGAGTCGTAGAACGGAATTCATTCCGTTTGTGATTTGGAGACACTGCGGAGGAACGGAATGAATTCCGTTCTACGGCTTTGCCATGCTACCGGAACAGAACGCTCACAGACACAATGCCGGGCGTTACTTAACGATCCAGTGACCGGAGCACGGTATGACCTTCCGACTTCTGTTTTCGTCAGCTGTGCTCTTGCTGCTGGCTGGAGCGTGCTGCTCAACGTCGCACGCTGCCGAGGACTCAGCGGAAAACTCGTTGCCTCGTACGACCGTCTCGCGGTGCGAGGATTTCGATGTCACCGGCAAGGGCGATGCGGCGGCCTGGGAGAAGGCAGCGTGGGTTGATCTCAAGCCGCGCGGTAAGGCTCAGCACGATTACTCGGCGCGGTTCAAAATGCTGTACTCGGCGACCGGCGTTTACGTGCTGTTCGACGGAACCGATGCCCGACTGACCGCGACGATGCAGGAAGATTTCGCGAATCTCTGGACGGAAGACGTCTTCGAGTGCTTCTTCTGGACAAGCGAAAAGCACCCGGTCTACTTCGAGTATGAGATCTCGCCGCTCGGTTACGAGTTGCCGATCCTGGTGCCGAATCTCGACGGACGGTTTCTCGGCTGGCGCCCGTGGCACTACGGCGGCGATCGTCGCATCGTGAAGAAAGTCTCGGCGACGGGCGGCGAGAACAAACCGATGGCCACAGTCACCGGCTGGCGGGCTGAGGTCTTCATTCCGTACGAACTGCTCAAGCCGCTGCAGAGCGTCCCGCCGAAGCCAGGCACTCAGTGGCGAGCCAACTTCTACCGCGTCGACTACGACGACGACAAAGTGACCGGCTGGGACTGGTCACGCGTCGGCCCGAGCTTCCACGAGTTCCAGAAGTTCGGGACGCTGGTGTTCGAGTAGTTGTAGAACGGAATTCATTCCGTTCGTGCGAGGGTGGTCGTTGGGACTAATTGGAACGGGCCTTGTGATGGATGCTGATGATGCTGGCAATGAACGGAATGAATTCCGTTCTACGGTTGAGGGACGCTTGCCATTCCAGCCGTTTGACGAACATCGGGCGGTGCGTGTTTACGTGCGGAATCTCCCGCATTGGCGACAGGAAGGGGCGACGTATTTCGTGACGTTTCGTCTCGGGGATTCGATTCCGGCGAATGTGCTGCGGCAGTGGGAATACGAGAAGCAGAAGTGGCTGGCGGCGCGAGGGATCGAGTGTGGTCAGGGCGACGATTGGAAGACGCAGGTCGGCAACTTGACGGCACGCGAGCAATTCCTGTTTCACAAGCATTTCAATCGCCTGTTTCACATCTCGCTGGACCAGTGCCAGGGAGCCTGCCTGCTGCGTCATAGTGATTGTGTTCGCGAGGTACGGAGCAAGCTGCGGGAAATCGACGCGACTACCTGCGAAGTCGGTGACTTCGTGGTCATGCCGAATCACGTGCATGTCCTGCTGACTCCCTGGCCGGGCCAGAAGCTTGAGAGCGTCATGAAGGCGATCAAGGGGGCGACTGCTCGCAAGTGCAATGCACTGCTCAACCGGACTGGCTCGTTCTGGCAGGCCGACAGCTACGATCACATTGTCCGGAGTCTGGAGCAGTTGCAGTGGTATCGGGGGTACATTGCCGCGAACCCGGAGAAGGCCGGGGTGGCAGTACCCGACGACGGGGCGTATCGGGCGGAGTGGATGGACGAGTGGTTCAAACCGTAGAACGGAATTCATTCCGTTTGAGAGAGAAC
>JAPOLP010000474.1 GCA_029977045.1 Planctomycetota bacterium | reverse complement strand
TTCGATTTACGGAGCTGTCGCTGCTCACCGCGGTTACCAGCGCCCAGTCGGCGAGTGGAATTACCAGCAGGTCACGGTTAAGGGCTCGCGGATCACGGTCGAGCTGAACGGCACGGTCATCACCGACGCCGACGTCAGCGAGGTCAAGGAATTCATGGGCAAGAATCCACACTCAGGTGTCAGCAGAACCGAAGGCTTCTTCGGTTTCGCCGGCCACGGCGACGCCGTTCAGTTCCGCAACGTGCGGATCAAAAAGCTGGACTGATCGTTGAGTGAATTGAGAATACGGACGGGACTCGTGCAGACGTGCCGGGTCCCGTCCTTTTTGCGCGGTAGAGAATTTGCTCGGCAGAGAATTCGGAGCCATCGATCGTGAAGAAGTACTTCGCTGAGTTCCTCGGAACGTTCGCTTTGGTGTTCGCCGGGTGCGGAGCGATTGTCGTTGATGGGACCACCGGCGGGACGATCTCGCACTCGGGGATCGCGCTGACGTTCGGGCTGATCGTCATGGCGATGATTTACTCGCTCGGTGACGTCTCCGGAGCGCACATCAACCCCGCCGCGACGGTTGGTTTCTGGTGGGCCGGACGATTTGAATGGCGGCAGGTCGTGCCTTATGTCGCGGCTCAGTGCCTTGGGGCGATTACTGCCGCCGGCATTCTTCGGATTCTGTTTCCCGTTCACCAGACGCTGGGAGCAACGCTGCCTTCCGGAACCTGGTGGCAGTCGTTCGTGCTGGAAATTCTGCTGACCTGGCTGCTGATGTTCGTCGTGCTCAACGTTTCGACTGGCTCGAAAGAGAAAGGCATCATGGCGGGAGCGGCGATTGGCAGTGTTGTCGCGCTGGAAGCAATGTTCGCCGGTCCGATCTGCGGCGCGTCGATGAACCCGGCTCGTTCGCTCGGGCCAGCGCTGGTCAGCGGACAGATCCAGTTCCTGTGGGTCTACATGGCGGCCCCGCTGCTCGGTTCGATACTGGCTGTGTTCTCCTGCTGTGCCGTTCAGGAGAAAGGTTGCTGTTCAGCTTTGCCGGGGCAAAACTGCACCCGCGATTGAGACCGCTGGCGACTGATCAACCCCCTCGCAAGGTGATCGACAAGAACCTGTCGGGCCGCTTCAGCGCTCAACCAGCGGAGACTCGCCACCATGATGATTCCACTCAGCACCGACGCGCCGGTCTATCACTACCCGGTTGTGTCCATTGTTCTGATCGTGGTCAACGTCTTTGCTTTTCTGATTACTGGTTGGGGAAGCGACTTTGACGCTCTGATGACCTGGGGCCTGGTTCACGGCGAGGGTCTGCATCCGATTCAGTGGGTAACCAACAACTTCATTCACGGCGGCTTCTTTCACCTCATCGGCAACATGATCTTCCTGTGGGGCTTTGGCCTGGTGGTTGAAGGCAAGCTTGGCTGGTGGCGTTTTCTGCTGGTCTACATGGGCATTGGCATTCTGCAGGGAGCCCTGCTGCAGACCGTGATGCTGGGATACGACGCGGAAAAGGCGAAGATCGAAAAACTGGAACGGTTCGGCTTCATCGACATCGAAGAAGAGAAACAGCAGGCCGTTGAGGAATTGCGTGACGAAGGTCTTACTGACGAGGAGATCGAAGAAGAACTAGAGAACTTCGAGGCGGTCCTCGCGGAGGAGATGGGAATTCCAAAGGGCAGTGTCTCATTCGGAGCCTCGACGGTGATCTTCGGCCTGCTGGCGATGAGCCTTGTGTGGGCACCGAAAAACGAAGTCACAGTCATGTGGCTTGTCGGCTATCGCGCTGTCACGTTTGAGATGACGATCCTGTGGTTTGCCGCGCTGTTCATCGGTGAGGATCTGCTGGTTGCCACATTTCTCGGCTTCGAGATGAGCACGTCAACGCTTCACGCCACCGGAGCGATTCTTGGCGGAATTGCTGGCGTGGCCATGTTCAAAATGAACATGGTCGATTGCGAGGACTGGGACATATTCGCTGTGTGGAGCGGTAAGTATGGGCCCTGGGTTCGCGATAAGTACGGCTATCGGATTGACCCGAACGAAAAGCAGGAGTCGGTCAATCTCGACGAGCCCGTCGAGAAGAAGCGCAGGAAGAAAGGTCCTTCAAAATCGAATCGTGCCTCGAAGCTCACTGAAATCGCTGGGCTTGTTGAGGCTGACGATTTCCAGGCGGCGTCCGACGCGCTGTACAACCTTCGGCGTCGTGACGCGGACGCTGTTCCTGACGAGGAAACCTTGAAGAAGCTGGCGGTTGGTCTGGCCAGGTCGCAGATGTGTGACGAGGCCATTCCGCTCATGGAAGATTACATCGGAGCTTATCCCGAGTCCGCGACGGCGATGCAGTTGAGACTGGCCGGGGTGCATCTCACGTTAGACGACCGCCGATCGGCGATGGACGTCCTGCGAGCGGTCGATCGGGAAGGCCTCTCTGAGAAGCAGAAGGCAACGTTCAAGAAGCTTGTGCAGTCAGCCCGCGGGCAGGATAGCTGAAGGGCACGCAGAGAAAGCTGTTTCTTTAAGGTCTAATCGGAGTGCCACCATGGCGGGACTGGAGTTCTCAGGTCGGACAGCACTGGTCACCGGCGGTTCTCGCGGGATTGGCCGAGCTTGCGTCGAGATGCTCGCCCGCAATGGAGCGAACGTCGCCGTCAATTATCGAGCGAAGGCCGATGCGGCAAACGAAGTCGTTCAGACTTTGACTGCGGCGGGGCACCGGGCGATTGCGGTGCAGGCAGACGTGAGCGACGAAGCGCAGGTGGCGTCGATGGTCGACACCGTCGACGCCAAACTCGGTCCGGTCGACCTGCTGATCAACAATGCCGGCGTGTTTCACTTTGTGACGCACGACGAGACGAACCTGGCGATCTGGAATCAGACGCTGGCGTGCAATCTGACCGGCGTCTTTCTTGTCACCTGGGCTGTCAAGCAGCGGATGATCGAACGTGGCTTCGGACGTATCGTCAACATGTCGTCGATCTCAGCGCTGAGGGCTCGACCGAATTCGATTGCCTATGCCGCCAGCAAGGCTGGCGTGACCGGGCTTACGAAGAGCGTGGCTGAGGCACTCGCCGGCCACAACATCCGTGTCAACGCGATCGCCCCCGGCCTGATCGATACGGAGATTCTTGACGGCGTCGACCAGGCAACGCGCGACCGTCTGGTCGCTGCGACGCCGCTGGGCCGCATCGGGACGCCGGAAGACGTTGCTGATCTCGCGAGGTTCCTGCTCTCTGAAGAGTCACGCTTCATGACCGGACAGACAATCGTTGTCAGCGGCGGACGAGTCATGCTGCCGTGACCAACTCTCCTGTCACCGGGCAGTCAGGTCATAACACGCGATGGAGTTCTTCATGCGGAGATAAATGCGACCGTCTGCCAGAGCCGGGGTCGCGCATTCGACGGGGCCCTGGCGACCGATCTTTGACTGATAGAGTTTCTCGGCGGCGCCTTGATCCTGCTTCTCCAGTTCGTCGATGCCGTGCAGCTTTCGCAGGGCCGCCTCGCTGGCGATCAGGCCGTCGGCATCAACTTTCGCATTGATGACCGGAGTGAAATCGTCCGGCGTTGCGGCAAATGCGAGGACGCCTTCGAGAGCGTAGAACACTTTATTGTCCGCCACGACCAGTGACGTGTACTGCGGGCGGCCGAGGTCGATGGTCGTTCGCCATTCTTCGTCACCGGTTTCGACGTTGACGCATGCGATGCGTTTTTCACCCCGCACGAAAACGTGGCCGTTCACGACGACGGGGCTCGACCCTTTGTCCTGGCAACCGTTGTAGGTCCACAGGTGCGTTGCGTCGCTCGTCGACATGCGGAAACAGCGGACTCCCTTCTTGCGACTGTTGCCGTACGTGATCAGCAGGTCGCCAGCCACGACGGGGGTCGACAGGCCGGCTTCCGAGTCCACTCGCCAGAGTTCCCTGCCGGTCTTCGCTTCGAAGCACGCCGTCTGATTCCCGTTGACGTTGACGACGACGAAGTCATGGCCGTCATGCTGCCACAGGACCGGGCTCGTGTGCGTGCCGCGAGTTGTCTTCGAGTCACCCTCCCAGACGATGCTGCCGTCGCCAGTGCTGACTGCGTACAGCTTGCCGGCCAGGAAGATCGCAACGTCGTCGACAATCAGAAACGACGACTGCCAGAACTCGTCGCGGAATTCGAGCGGCAGACGATTGTTCCAGACGTCTTTGCCGGTGATCGCGTCGATGCTCCGCACATGTCCGCCCGCTCCGA
This sequence comes from Planctomycetota bacterium, assembly GCA_029977045.1. Taxonomy (GTDB): domain Bacteria; phylum Planctomycetota; class Planctomycetia; order Planctomycetales; family Planctomycetaceae; genus JAPOLP01. The sequence goes on along the minus strand of JAPOLP010000474.1, from coordinate 1,085 downwards.
GAATATAGAGTCGTCCGTTGCTGACCGTTGGCGAACCAGACTGCGGGAAGCGCGTGTAGAACGAGTCGTTTTCGTTCTTCCATAGCGTGCTGCCGTCGGCGGCGTTCAGGCAGTAGATCGTCTCGCGGAAGACGTACGACTTCGCGATTTCCTCGTCTTCGTCGCGGCGTTTGCGTTCGTACTCCTCGTACTCGGCGTCTGTCATGCCGACGCGTTTTTCCGGCGGCAGCCAGGGGAACTGCTTCTGCGGAACGTCGCGGATTTTGATTCGCTTGTGTGTGAAGAGATAAACCCGTTTCGTTGCGGTCTGATCGCCGGGGAAGTCGGCAACGACCGGCGAGCCCCAGCCGCCGTTGTTCGATCCTGAACCGATCTCCTCGCTGACCCAGACGGGCTTCAGGCCGTCGTCGGGAAGAGCCGTCAACAGCGCTGGCGAATCTGTCGCAACACAGTTGCGATCGTTGCCTCGCCACTGAGTCCAGTCGCCAGCGGAAACGGTGAGCGAAGAGACCGACAGAACGAACGAGGTGAGAAGCAGAGGTCGCAACACGGTGACCACTCCAGAATGGGCAGTGCGGGAAAGGCGAATCGCCACGGCGGCAGGGAGCGTAGCAGGCCAGAGTTTCATCGCCACCTCTGCACGAGACTGGTATGCTGGCCCGCCCTGACGTCGGCAGGAATTCCTGCTGCCTGACTTTTCTCAGCAACGAACAACTGATGGCCAGCGAGACTACATCATCGATCACACCCGAACGCTGGGTCGCTCGCTGTCTGCGGCGGCTGAGGTTCGGCCAGTTTCTCGAATCAGCGTCCGACCTGTTGGCCGGTGCTCTGTTCGTGTTCGGCGGTGTCGTGCTGATCGTCAAGCTGGCGCTGCCGCAGTTCTGGCCGTACGCACTGTGGGTCGGTGCTGGAATTGTGCCGGCAATTGCCTGCGGCTGGTGGGCGGCAACCCGACGCCAATTTACGCACCTCGAAGCGATTACCGTGCTCGATTCCCGTCTGCGGGCTGGCGGCCTGTTGCTGGCTTTGAGCGAGGCTCCGGATGATGAGTGGCAACGACGACTGCCTCAGCTTGAGGAACT
>JAPOLP010000603.1 GCA_029977045.1 Planctomycetota bacterium | reverse complement strand
CGGGATGCTGCCGCAGGATCGCTGGCTGCTCGGGCGTCTGTATCAGGCAGTCGGACGCACTGACGAAGCTGCGTATCAGCTCGAACAATCGATCTCGACCGGTGAGGTCAGCGAACGGTTGCTGACTGACTACGCCGCGCATCTTGTTGAGCACGCCGACGAGGAAACGGCCCGCCGGGGTCTGACGCGCCTGTGGTCACAGTTCCCGGAAGCGACCGACGCTCTGCGTCTGGAAACGCGGCTGGCGATTCGCCACGGAAAGACACCGCAGGCTGTCGCGCTGCTGAAGGCGTTTGTCGCCGAAGCTCGAGACGAAGAAGACAAAGTCGCGCGTCTGACGAAAGCGGCCGCTGTCGCCGGCAACGTCAACGTTGGTATGAACGCCAGTGAGAACGCAGACAACCCGCTTGACGTTGTTGCACACGACTTCCTGACAGAGGCCGTGCAGCTTGATCCACGACAGATCGGCCAACTGGTGATCTGGCAGTTGAATCATGGCCGCGATGTCGAAGCATTTGAGCGGCTTGACGATGTCTGGCAGCAGTTGAAACCAGACGCCGCAGCTGGCTTGTCGCTGGCGATGCTCTCGACCGGGCCAACGCATGTTCGAGCAAGTCGTGTTGAGGCGAAGCTGACGGCGGCATTGCGAACGAACCCTGGCGAGCTGCTCGTCAAAGTCTGTCTGGCCGATGTTCAGTCACTGCAGGAACGCTATGGCGAAGCCGAGTCAGGTTATCGTCAGGTGCTGCACGTCGATCCGCAGAACCTGCCGGCGCTGAATAATCTCGCCTGGCTGCTTGGGATGCAGAACCGCGAGACCGACGAAGCGCTGTCACTGATCGAACGCGCGATTGACGCCACCGGCCCGAGTCCGCAACTGCTCGACACGCGCGCCTGCATCCTGCTCGCTCAGGGCCGTACGCGTCAGGCTAGTGCAGACCTGCAGAAGTCGATCACGGATGGCGGCGCGACGCCGACGACACTCCTGCACCTCGCGGCAACGCAGCTCGACGACGGCGATGCCGAAGCTGCCCGGAAAACGTTCGAGCTGGCGAGGTCACGCGGTCTCAGTGAACCCCTGCTGCACCCGCTTGACCGAGCCCTGCTGCAACGCGTTGCCGACGCACTGCGATCCGATCAGACCCCCGCCAGCAGCGACGCCTGAAGCCTCAGGCGACTTTATTTTCGCTACTGAGTGGATTCGTTTGAGTCCGCTTTAAGTCGCCCGAACGGAGCGGGGAGAGTTTGCCGCGGAATTCAGAGACACCAGTTTCTGGAACGACTGCGAGCGAAAGACCTGAATGTTAAATGAAGATTCCGCTGTTCCTTCGAGAATCGGCTCGGGCTATCTGGCAGAAGAGGGGCGGGATTCGATAACGTTGCAGGATGCGCTCGACTTTTCGGACGCAGGACGCCTTAGAGGGAGTAACGGTTGCCGCGATGACTGCTGGCAACCGGGCGATTCCGAGGCTGAGTCAGTTTCCGCAATTCTCGCCGGACTGACGGAACAGCAGTTTTCCGCGTGCCGATTCGCGCCGGGCCTTCCGGTCGCCTCAACTTCGGCAGGCGGTCTTCGATAGATGAACCTGCCGAGGCGACCCGCTCGCCATGCACAGCAGGTTCTACCGGCCAGGCCGGACATCGAAGCGACGCTGCGCCCGTTCCGCGGTCAGGCGAATTGATCTAGGGTACGCGTTCGAGACGTCTTCAAGGTGGCACCGCACGTGCGGTATGCCCCGACCAGGCTGACCGCACGGAGTGCGGCGCCACTATGGGACTTCGCTTCGGACGCTTTTTAAATCGGCAGGGAGCCGCTTGTGTCACTGTCCAGGGTTCTGGAATCACGCTTTCGAGGCGATATTCGTTTTCGCGGCCAGGCGTATGTCTCGGCCGAACGCGTCGAGATTACGCACGTCACCGCCGACCGACTGTACGGCGTCGTTCACGATGCCGAAGAGTTTCAGACGCAGCTTTCGCGCGAAGAGTCGAGCATCGTGCCATTCTGCACCTGCGCAAAGCCGGGGCAGGAATCGGTTACCTGCAAGCACGTCTGGGCGACGATTCTGCACGCCGAGGCTCAGGGCTACATTAACGGCGGCGTCAAACCAGGTTACTTCCCGCCGTTCATCGAGAAGGATGACGACGAGGATTTCGACATCGACGCCGAGTTGTACGACGATCTGCTGTCCAGCGACGTCTTCATTCCATCTCCGACTGCTCACAAAGAGAAGTCGGCTGCGACAAAGGCGGTTGAGCGACCCCTCGCCGAGTGGGAACGGCGGCTCAAGACGATCCGCGACGAACTCGACGAAGGCGACCTGGCCGGAGCGACGTCGCGCGAACGCGAGATCCTGTACCAGCTCGACCTGCCCGCCAGTCGCGAGCACGGGCAGATCGTTGTCGACGTCGTCCAGCGGCAGCGACGAGCCAGCGGGCAGTGGGGCAAGCTGAAACCGCTCAAGCTGAAACCTGGCAAGCTCGACGACATCGAACGCGAGGAAGATCGCCACGTCCTGGCACTGATGGGCGGCGGGGTCGTCGACCGGACGAACTGGTTCGGGCAGCAGTCCGAGTTCCAGACGGCGGTGTACCGTTACCGGATGCCGTCGGACCTGGCGGACGTCATTCTGCCGCAGCTCTGCGCGACTGAACGGCTGGTGCTGCTGGAAGGCAACGAGGAATCCGAATCGCGGCAGAAGACGCTGAAGTGGGACGACGGCCCGCCGTGGCAGCTCTCGATGGAAGTGCTGCAGAACGACGAGTCCGGCGAGTGGATGCTCAAGGGCCGACTGTCCCGCGAGGGCCTCGATACGACCTGCGACGTCCGCGATGTCACGCTGATCGTGCCCGGCGGCTTCGTCGTGCGGGGCAAATCGATCGCTCACCTGGAAGACTTCGGGGCGTACGAGTGGATTCAGCTGCTACGTTCGCGCGAACAGATCACGGTCCCCGATGGCGAACAGGCGAACTTTGTTGACCGGTTGCTCGACATGCCGACGACGCCTCGGCTGGAACTGCCGGAAGAACTGCGACTCGACGAAGTTACGCCCGAGTCGCATCCGCAGCTCATCGTTCAGGCACCGCGAGGCCGCTGGAAGCACGAAAAGCTGCGCTGCGAGGTCAACTTCGATTACGAGGGCACGCTTGTTCGCGGGTCGAGCCGGCGAATGGCGATCGTTCAGCGCGAGAAAGGTCAGTGCCTGGTTCGCGACCGGCATCGCGAGGGTGACTTCTGGAGAGAGCTGGAGAAGTCCGGCTTCCGGCGGCTGCTCGATCGACGTCGAGGCGCGCACGATGTTGAGATCTCAGTTCGCGATCTTGGCGGTGCGGTACGCGGATTGATCGAAACCGGCTGGAACGTCTCGGCCGACGGTCAGAGTGTGCGACAGGCGGGCGACATTCAGTTCCGCGTCAATACGTCGATCGACTGGTTCGAGCTGCAGGCGACGGTGCAGTTTGAAGGCGAAACGGTCGCGCTGCCGGAACTTCTGGCGGCTTTGTCTCGCGGCGAAACGACAATCCGGCTCGGCGACGGTTCGCTGGGCATTCTGCCGGAAGAGTGGCTTGATCGTTACGGCCTGTTGACCGGACTTGGCACGCCGGAAGGTGAGAATCTCAGGTTCTCGAATACGCAAGCCGGGCTGCTTGATGCGTTGCTCGCCGGACAGGATGACGTCGAATACGACGAGAAGTTTCTGGAGCTGCGGGATCGTTTGCGGCAGTTCGAGGGAATCCATTCCGTCAGCGAACCGGAAGGTTTTCACGGCGAACTGCGAACGTATCAACGCGAAGGGCTCGGCTGGCTGGAGTTCCTGCAGAGCTTCGGGTTCGGCGGTTGCCTCGCGGATGACATGGGTCTCGGTAAGACCGTCCAGTTGCTGGCGCTGCTGCAGGACCGTAAGGATCAGCAGCCCGATCCGCACTATCCAACGCTGGTCGTTGTGCCGAAGTCGCTGATGTTCAACTGGCTGGAAGAAGCTGAGCGGTTCACTCCCGGTCTGCGGGCGCTTGAGTACATCGGCATCGACCGGGCTCAGCTGCGCGACGACTTCTACAAGTACGATCTGATTCTCACGACGTACTGCACGCTGCGGCGCGACATTTATCAGCTCAAGGACATGAAGTTTGATTACGTCGTGCTCGACGAAGCACAGACGATCAAGAACGCCGCGTCGCAGGTCGCGAAGGCCTCGCGGCTGTTGTCTGCCCGGTACCGCATCGCATTGAGCGGTACGCCGATCGAAAACCATCTCGGCGATTTGTGGTCGATCTTTGAGTTCCTCAATCCGGGGATGCTTGGTCGTAGTTCGCTGTTCCGGATTTACGCGGCGGATTCGCAGGACGAACAGTCGCGGGAAATGCTCGGCAAGGGCCTCCGACCGTTTATTCTTCGCCGGACCAAGCAGCAGGTCGCGAATGATCTGCCGGAGAAGGTCGAGCAGACGATTCACTGCCGCATG
>JAPOLP010000988.1 GCA_029977045.1 Planctomycetota bacterium | reverse complement strand
GGATGGTGAACGATCAGTTGAGCGGCACCGGCGATCGTCCGGCGTTTACGGATGGCTTCGTTTCCAAGTGACGCCGACGGCTGGTCCCAGGCGATCGCCTGCGGCTCGAACACGCACAGTCTTTTCTGAGTGACTGTCTGCATCGGGATGACGACGTCGTCGAGTAGGGTGTCTTGCGGGATCGGCTTGAAAAGCGATTTGCGAATCGCGTACAGCGCTCCGGGGGCTCCCGGGACGCTGCGGAACTGCGACTCCGATTTGCGAATCAGCTTCTCATAGTGCCAGTACGCCCCGATGCCGCGACGGGCGGTCGACGTTGCCGACTGCTGCTCGAACATCAGTTCGCCCGACACCGCGCCGACTCGTTCGTCAGCGAAGTTCGCGATCAGTTCCGCGATCGCCCCTTCTGAAAGCCGCTGGCGGGCGTCGCACAGAACGATGAACTCGCAGCGACACTGCGGAATCAGTTCATTGAGAATCGCCGGTTTGCCGCGACGCTCGTCGAAGGCGAACAGGCGGATGCGATCATCGCCGATCTGACGGATCAGGTCGCAGGTGCGGTCGGTTGACCCGTCGGAGCCGACGAGGATTTCGGCAATCTGCTGATCGTGGTCATCGTGCAGAAGGGTGGTCAGCTTCTCGACGATCCGGTCGGCTTCGTTGTAGCAGGCAATGACTATCGACACCGGCGCATTCTGCGGGGCCTTCTCACGCCGCAGTGGCCGGATTCGAGACAGCGAACGAACCAGCAGGGGATAGCCAGCATAGATGTAAGTCAGCGTTGCCAGGCTGAGCCAGAACAGTAGTTCGCTCATGATGAGCCTCCTGTTCCAACTGCTGCGAGCAGATTTGCGGAATCGGAGTCGGTCGGCTCTTCGGGGGCGTTTGTCTCTGGTGTTGAGTCTGCCTCTGACGAAATGCCCGGATCGAATCCGCAGGCGGAATTCAGAACTGCTGCAAGCTCTCCCGTCAGATGGCGGCGTTCAAATCGCGAAACAGACCAGTCGGATGTGAGGAGCGTCTGGGGCTTGTTGGCAGGGAGACCGGCGAGGCACTCCGCTTCAACTCGGCGTTTGAGATAGTTCGCGATTCCTGTTACGTCGTTCGGAGTGAATGATGCGGCGAACGGGCAACCCGCGAGGATCTCACTGACTTCGCCCTGCGGGACGATCGAGAGGATCGGACGCTGCAGGGCCAGATACTCGAACGTCTTTGCGGGAACGACTCGCTCGGCCTCAGCGACGTCCGACAGGAGCAGGCATTGTGCGTCGGCGGATCGCATGATTTCGATCGCCCGCGCATGATCGACGTAGCCTTCGCGAGTCACGCTGCAGGAAGTTTCCTGCAGGCGATCGAGAATCGCGTCCTGTTCCGCGGTGACGCGACCGGCGACCACGAGTTCGATTCGCGCGGCAACTTCAGGAGCCGTCTCCGACAGACGGAGCAGGGCAGTGACGACGGGCTCGATCGATGTCAGATTCCAGAGCGTGCCGACGTAGGCAAGCCGCAGTTTGCGTTCGGAACCTGCTTCCTCGTTTACGCAGGCAGTTGCGGGGCCGATATCGGCAGCGTCGTAGCCGTTGTAGATCGCGGTGACCTGCGGAGAGCTTCCGGCGGCAGTGGCGGTGCGAGCGACGCTCTCAGCACTGCGACGGGTTGTCGCAACGACGGCGCTCGACTGTCGGAGAACTCGACGCTGCATTCGGTTCTGAAGCCGGTGGGAGAGTCCGGATTTCTGGCGGTTTTCCTGGTATCTGTTGCTGATGCCCCATTCGTCGCGATAGTCGATGACCAGTGGCAGTCCCGAACGGCGGCTCAATTCAGCACCGATCACGAATGCAGAGAAGGGCGGGGCGGTCACAAAGATCGCATCGTGCGGCTGTTCGGCCAGCAGTTTCATGCCCTCTTTTACGGCAGCCGGGTACCACAGGATTTGAGCATCCGGTTGCAGGATCGCATTCCCAGCGTTGCGGACGGTCTGCTTGAGGCAGCGTTTTACTTTGCTCAACAAGCCAGTTTGTTTCTGACAAGCCGACGCTGCACCGGCGGAGACGACGTTTTTCATCGCGTAGCCGGGTTCGAGTGTCCGGGCGCGGCGAATGATCGTGCTTTCCGGGATCTCATCGGCCAGCGAGTCATCAAAGACCGGGACCGACGGATTGGCGACGGTCAGAACCGAGCAGTCCCAGCCGAACTCGGGCAGGTACTTGACGAACTTTGTCACTCGCTGCACACCGGCCCCACCCGCCGGTGGGAAGACATACGCCACCACCAGCGCTCGACGGGTTCGTTGATTGGAGTGACCTTGCGTCATCGTGCTTACCGGTTCGCTGCTGCGATTGCCTGAGGAATGGTGGATTGCTCATCGGCCAGTGGCGAGAGATTCCGGCTCGCGTCGAAGTCCTGCATCACCTGGAGCCATTGCCGCGCCGTCGCTGACCACGACTGCGGCTGGTACGTCGTGACTCCGTCGCGGTACGACGAGTCAAGAATCTGCAGCATCGCACGTTGCAGGGCCTCGACATCTCCGCATGGGACAACGCGGGAGTATTCATCGGCGGCGATCTCGCGAACGCTGCCAGCGTCTGTGGAAACAAACGGAGTTCCGCAGGCCAGCGATTCCCGCAGCACGTTGGGCAGGCCCTCGGAGTCACTGGTGAGGACAGTCGCGTCAGCGGCTCGATACCAGGCCGGCAGGCCAGCTCGGTCGACGGGGCCGACGAAACTCACGGCGTCGTTGAGCCGGTGCTGATAGATGTGCGACTTCAGCGACTCCGACTGAGGTCCCGAACCGACGAGTGCCAGTTGAGCGT
>JAPOLP010001094.1 GCA_029977045.1 Planctomycetota bacterium | reverse complement strand
GGCAGCTCCTGCGACGACGGCCAGTGTTACCCAGAGTTGCCAGTCGAATTTGCTCACCTGTCTGCTTCCTTTGGTTGCGTCGCGATCTGCCGAGAAACGATACGCCAGTGTGGCTGGGAGACTGGCGTTGACTGCGAACGACGCTACACGCTGCCGGAGGGCAATGCCAGTCGCTACTGCTACGCGACGTCGGCCATCGTGTCGAACGCGTCATTACCGTCGGAGAACGTCCAGCTCACGGAATCCGGTACGTCGAAGTTGAGCGTGCTGCCGACGTATGTGGAGTCCTGCTTCTGCAGACCGGATGCGTCGAAGAAGTCTCGAACCGGCTGGTTTCGTGGACCATTCGCGAAGGGGGCGTTGATCGCGGTCAATCCTCGCTGGCGGGCGAGGTTCACAACTTTCTGCAGGATGAGCTGTTCGAGACCTCGGCCAAGGGCGCGGCAGCTCAGCAGGAACGTGTCGATTTCGAGTTGCTCGTTCGCATCACCGGACTTCAGGATCACGACTCCGATCAATCCGTAATCACCGAAGCGGTCCGACGCTGAGACGACGAACACATCGGACTCGCGCAACAGGTTGCGAAGCTCGTCGAGAGTGCGGCGACGCAGTGACAGGTTGAACTGGTTCGTTTTCTGAGTGAGCTGCGCGACTCGCGGCAGTTCGCGTTCGGTCGCGGGTCTCATCGTTGCGCGAAGCTGCAGCGACGCCAGGTAGTCGCTTTCGTCGCTGACTGAACTCCGCAGTTCGTCGCGTTTCCGCTGCTGGTGCATCATTTCGGTACGGGTCTGATCCTCGGCGGAGACTGCCAGACCGTCGAAGCACCACAACGCTCCCAGTGTTTCGCAGTATCGCGTCGCATCGTCAGGCAGAGGCAGGACCGTCACGCCCGGAGCGTTCTGCTCGACCTCGGCGCGGTTCGCCGGGTCGTCGTCGACGAACACGAATGAATCGAGTCCGAGGTTCAACTCTGCGGCCAGCTCGTTAAGGTTGCTCGACTTCGGCAGCCAGTTGATCCGCCACGCGGCAAAGTCCCGCCGCTTCAGCAGCATGTCGGGGTGCTCGTCGAGAACCTGCAGGACGTCGCGTTCCTCGTTGCGGCTGACCAGAACCAGCAGCACTCCCTGATGCTTCAAACGCAGAATGTGCTGCTGGAAGAGTTTGAAGCTTCGGCCGGGGTGATCATCGCCGAGCTGGATTCCGTCGATGCCATCTTCGCCGACGATGCCGCCCCACAGCGTGTTGTCGGCATCGAGTGCCAGGACCTTCTTCGCCGGGCAAAACTTCGCTCGAACATGTCGAGCCAGCTCGATGCCGAGTTCTTGAAACGCCGCTGTGCTGTACGGGCTGCGGGCGACGACTTCCATGTCGCTCTGTCGAGCGGCGTTAGTTCCGAGCCGCTCGATCAACGCGGAGAAGTCGAGCAGTTCGACGTGTTGCATTGCTCGCAGTTCGCTTCGCCAGCGGGCACGCAATTCATCGAGGTCGCTACGGTCGGCCAGACAGAACGAGGAAACGACTGGCGGCAGCGTTCCCACAATCAGTCTGCCGGCCTGAGCGTCACCAAAAGCCCGGATCGCGTTGAGCATCGCCTCAGCGCGGCTTCCTTGATCGACGAGATCTTCCGGACGTACCAGCAGGACGTTGAGGCCGGAATCGTTTGAGCGGAACGAACTCGTTGGTGAGAGCAGCGACGATTCAACCTGATTGAAGCCGGCAAAGCTGACGTCCGCCGTGATTCCAAATGCCGAGCACCATTGGACGATGCTCGACTCAACGGGCTCTGCAGTGAACGACGCGGCGATTCGGATGCGGACAGTTCGCTGCGAGTCTCCATCGAGTTGCGGCCTCGACGATAGCCAGTGATTCGCTTCCGACCGCTCCAGCAGTGGCAGGAGTTCCGGATCGGTAACTGACAGCGGCTCTTCTTCGCTGAAGGCGATGCTCGGACTTTCGGTTTCGATCGGACTGCTGTTCTTCGCAGTGGTCGAGAAGACAACGGAGCGCAGCTTGTCGAGGCTCGTGAGCCGGAAGACTTTTTCGGCGGAGATAACGCAGCCGAACCGCGTCGCGATGCTCGCGGCGATGCCCATCTGAGCCAGCGAGTCCCATTCGCTGTACTCGGCCGACGACGGCGACTCCGATAGTGACGCCAGCGGAATCTGGAGATTGTCGGCGATGATTTCCCGCAGGGCGGCGAGATCGTCGGCACTGATCGGTGAGCGAACACTCGCGTTTGGGGCTTGAGCGGCGAGCGGATCAGTGTTCGCTGACCGCTCTAAAGCTGCGGACGCCGGCGTCGCAGACGAGCTGCCCGGTTT